>JAUNEE010000019.1 GCA_030525705.1 Moraxella sp. | reverse complement strand
AACCAAGCCTAATAATACCGACTTTTTTGGTGAAAAATTAGCCAAGATTCGTCAAATCCTGCCTGAAATTTTTAGCGAACAAACGCTGGACCTAGACAAACTCAAAGCCCTACTAGGCGAACATATCGCCCAAAACGAACGCTACTGTCTAACTTGGGCTGGCAAAACCCAAGCCTACCAAACCCTGCAAGCCCCTACTCAAAACACCCTAGCCCCTTGTCCGTCCGAAAGTGTGGATTTTGATACCACACAAAACATTTTTATTGAAAGCGATAATCTAGAAGCCCTAAAAATATTACAAAAATCCTATGCGGGCAAAATCAAAATGATATACATTGACCCGCCTTATAATACGGGCAATGATTTTATTTATCACGATGATTTTCGCCAATCCAAAAAAGACTATGACATTGCCACAGGCGATAGAGACATAAACGGTCAATTATTAAAATCCTTTAAGAAAAACAGCAAAGACAATGGCTATTATCATTCCAACTGGCTATCTATGATGCTCCCACGCCTACATTTGGCACGCACGCTATTGGCTGATGATGGGGTGATTTTTATTAGTATTGATGATAATGAACAGGCTCAATTAAAATTACTCTGTGATGAAATATTTGGGGGAGAGAATTTTGTTGGAAAAATTGGTTGGGAATCAAAAACAAAAAGTCAAAATACAAAAACGGCTTATAATAAATTACAACCAAAAATTGAATATATATTGGTTTATGCTAAGAAAGAAAAAATGAGATTTAATCTAATAGAAATAGGAAAGAAAGAATACTTATTACAAGATGAAAAGGGAAATTATCGTTTATTCAAGCAAGAACCTATGAGTGCAAATGGAATTCGTGGAAGAGAAACAATGATTTATCCGATTCTTGGAATTTATCCACCAGAAGGAAAGCAATGGCAAATAGGTAAAGAAATGGCAGATGAATTTGAGAGTAGAAATGATATTATTATTGAGAATGGAAGTATCATTTTTAAAATGCGTCCAGATGATGAAAGAAATGAAATTACAGAACCATTTTGGGCTTTTATTGATAAGACCATTGGAACAGCAGAAAGTGCAAAAGGTGAATTAGGTCAAATTATTAAAAATCACGGATTTGAAACTGTTAAGCCAGTTGATTTAATTAAAAAACTCATTATTCACGCCAGCAATAATAATGATGTTATTCTAGACTTTTTTGCAGGGTCAGCAACCACCGCCCACGCTGTAATGCAATTAAATAGCGAAGATAATGGTAATCGTCAGTTTATAATGGTGCAATTACCAGAATTAACCGATGAAAAAAGTGAAGCCTATAAAGCTGGATTTAAAACCATTAGCGATATCTCCAAAGAACGCATTCGCCGTGCAGGGGTAAAAATTAAACAACAAAACCCTGATAAAAAATTGGATACAGGATTTAAAGTTTTTAAATTAAGCCAGAGTAATTTTAAAGCGTGGCAAATTGATGATGACGACATATCTAAGCAATTAGAAATGTATATTGACCCCTTAAAAGATAATGCCAATGAACTAGATGTTGTCTATGAATTACTATTAAAAATGGGTTTAAAATTAACGGCGGATATTAAATTTGATAATGGTGTTTATTGGCTAAATTGCGATAATAAACTATATGCCATTGTACTAAATTTATTATCCCAAGATGATTTTAATGCCATTATCGCCAAAAAACCAAGCAAAACCGTTGTATTGGATAAAGCCTTTTTGAATGACAGCCAAAAATCCAATGTGATTTTACAATTTAAAGACGCAGGTCTATATTTTGAAAGCATTTAATAGGGGGAAATAAAAATGAAACTCAAATACGAACATCTAGATTATCAAAAACAAGCGATTGATAGTATCGTAGGTTTATTTCAAGGCGAAATAACTCATCATCAAGATGATTTTAGCTTATTGGATAAAGACAGCGTGCGTGTGATTGCCAATAAACTGTTGCTATCTAATGATGATATTTTTAACAATTTAAAAAATATTCAAAGTCAAAATCATCTTACTCTATCTGATAAACTAGATAATTTATATTTTAGTGTAGAAATGGAAACGGGTACAGGCAAAACTTTTGTCTATCTTAATACCATTTTTGAACTGAATAAACGCTATGGCTGGCGAAAATTTATCATTGTTGTGCCAAGCGTTGCCATTCGTGAAGGGGTATTACAAACTTTAAATAGCACAAAAGACTATTTTAAATATGAGTTTCATTCACCCATTTATCATTATAGTGAATATAGCGGTCAAAAACCCAATGTATTAAAACATTTTGCGACAAGTACAAATATTGAAATTTTGGTGATGAATATTCAATCTTTTGAAAAAGAAAGCAATATTATCAATCAAGAGCGAGAAAATGGCGTATTAATGGATTTAATTCAAGCGACCAATCCAATCATTATTATTGACGAACCACAAAATATCAGTAGCGATAAACGAAAAAATGCGATTACCAATTTAAATCCACTATTTACCATTGGTTATTCGGCAACACATAAAGAGATTATCAATAAAGTATATAGCCTAAATCCTGTACAAGCATTTGAAAAGAATTTAGTCAAACAAATTGTCGTAAATTCTGTGGTGTCGCAGGATAAAAACAATGCCTTTATTGAATTAAAAGAAGTGGTTAATAAAGGCGGATTAAAAGCAAAAATACTTATTGATGTTAATGAAAATAAAGAATTAAAAAGAAAGCCTGTTGCAGTAAAAATGGGCGATGATTTATTGGATAAATCCAAACAAAATACCAATTATCAAGGATTTATCGTGAATGGTATTGATTTAGAAAATCAAAGTATCAGTTTTGCCAATGGTATTCAAATAAATGCTGGCGTGAATATGGACTCTTTAAAAGATGAAATTATGAAACATCAAATTCACGCCACGATTAAGGCGCATTTACAGCGTGAAAAGCAGTTAAATTCATTAGGTATTAAAGTATTATCACTCTTTTTTATTGATAAAGTGGAAAATTATCGCACCAATGCACAAGGCGAAATGGGCAAGTTTTATCAGTGGTTTGAAGAATTGTATCAATTAGAAACAGGGCAATCGGCAAATGGCGTACATAATGGCTATTTTAGCCAAGATAAAAAAGGAAATGCAAAAAATAGTAGTGAAAATATAACTACCCAAGCAGATAATGATACTTATGAACTCATTATGAAAGACAAAGAACGGTTATTGTCTTTTGATAACAAAGTAAGATTTATTTTTAGTCATTCAGCATTAAAAGAAGGTTGGGATAATCCCAATGTTTTTCAGATTTGCACTTTAAATGAAACCACTTCACAAATTAAAAAACGCCAAGAAATAGGGCGTGGACTTCGTTTGCCTGTGAATCAAAAAGGCGAACGAATTTATGATGAACAGGTTAATATTTTGACCGTGATTCCCAATGAAAGTTATGAGCAATTTGCCAGCAGTTTACAGCAGGAATATATCGATGATTGTGGTATTAAATTTGAAAAATCCAATATTAAAAATGCTAAAAATGAGCGTACGGTAACTTATCGTTTTGATGCTTTTACTGATCCATTATTTAAAGAAATTTGGCAGCGTATCCGCCAAAAAACCAAATATTGTGTTCATTTTGATAGTAATGAGCTTATTAAAATGTCAAGCCAAGCATTAAATCAAATGCCAGTGATTGTAAAACCCAAAATTGAAATTAAAAAAGCACGCCTAATCCAAAATAATGAGGGCGTGCAAGCAGAAGAAATTTATTCAAATAGCCATTATTTGGATAAACAATTTGCCATACCAGATATTTTAAAGGCATTGCAAGAAAAAACAGGACTCACTCGCCAAACTTTGGTAGATATTTTAAAACAATCTGGTAGAATTAATGAAATTAAAAATAATCCACAACGCTTTATTGAAATTGTAGCAGAACTCATCAATAATGAATTGCGCGATTTAATGAAAAACGGCATTTATTATCAAAAATTAGATGAAATCTATGAACAAAATCTATTTGAAACTTATCAAATTTATACCAATGATTATACTTTTGATATAAATAAAATGCAAAAAACCATTTATAATGGCGTATTGGATTTAGATTCAAACACCGAACATCAATTTGCAACCGATTGTGAAAACTATGATGAGCAAGTGGCGTTTTATTTTAAATTGCCCAAAAAGTTTAAAATCCCAACACCAATCGGTAATTATAATCCCGATTGGGCGGTTGTCATTAATAAAAATGGTGAGCAGGTTTATTTTATTGCCGAAACCAAAAATACAGGCAAAAAATCGGTGCAAGATGGCGTTGCTATCAATAAATTAGAATGGGAGCAACAATTTAAAATTGCGTGTGCCAAAAAGCATTTTGAGACAATAAATAAAGTGGGATATGAAGTGGTCGAAAAAGTTAATGAATTAACCCAATGATTTTTTGGCGGTGGTTTTTAAAAATTTTTATAAATTAAAATAAAAGGCGTAACTTAATTTACGCCTTTTTATTATCTTTTGTTTTTATAGGACTGGTTTGTTATCCAAAGATGGGGTCATTGTTTTTTCATGCTGTTTTAATTTTTTATATAAAAATCCCCCAAAAATGGCATTGATAATGCCTGTAATTAAAAAAAGCTGGGCAATGGAGAGTTTTAATTTTCCTAGAAGTAGCATCGCAAAAATGGCAGAACCAACCATATATAAGGCATTAAAAATATTATTCGCTCCAACAATTCTGGCACGATGGCGTGCAGGTGCGTAGGCTTGCATCATCGCATAGAGCGGTACGATATAAACCCCGCCACAAAAACCCAATAAAAACAAATCCAAGAAAATCCGAAAACTGCCACCAACCGCCATTAAGGTTTTAATATCAAAATAGCTGTCAGTACCTGCTACGTTAAAGTTTCCAAGTGCCAAGTATAAATCAATGGCAAATAAACTTAACCCAATAATTCCCCATGGTAAAAGCTTAAGATTGACTTGATTTTTGCTTAGGGTTTTGCATAAAACAGAACCTAAAGCTGTACCAACCGAAAACAGCGTCAATAATAAAATCACCACCGATTCATTGGCATGGAGAATTTTTTTACTAAATTCTGGGGTTTGGGTTAAAAAAGTCGCCCCATAGAACCAAAACCAGCTATTCCCCATCACCACAAAAAACAGCAGCGGCAGACTTTTTAGATAGTTAATGGTGTCGATGCTGGTGGTAATGATGTTCCAGTTGATTTTATTTGGGATGGGTGTCAGGGTTTTTGGAATAAAGTTTGAAGCTAAATATCCTAAAGCCGCCACCAATACCGTCACGCCACTAACCCAGTAGAGTGCGTTATTTAATTGGGTCAATAATCCTGCCATCATCATACCTGTTAAAATGGCAAGGCTTGTCCCCATTTGAAATAAGCCATTGGCAGAAACCAGCTCTTCTTTTTTCATCACTTCTGGTAGATAGGCGTATTTAATTGGACCAAAAAATGTGGAATGCGTACCCATTAAAAATAATGCCAAAAATAAAAACCAATACCATTCAAATACAAAACCAATCGCCGCTGCCAGCATAATGATGATTTCTAATAGCTTGATTTTCTTTGTGAGAAAGGATTTTTCATAATTATCTGCAATCTGACCTGCCAATGCTGAAAATAAAAAATACGGCAAAATAAACAGCATGGCAGCAAGGTTATTTAATAGGCTGATTTCTACCCCCATTTTTGTGGCGGCAGAATAGGTTAGTACTAAGATTAAGGCTTGTTTGAAGACGTTGTCATTAAATGCTCCCAAAAATTGGGTAAAAAACATGGTGACAAATTTGCGTTGTTTAAATAAAGTGAATTGGCTTGCCATGACGGACGTCCTAAATTGACAAATTGAATCAATAAACCACCCAAAAACACACACGGGCGGAATTTTTTTGTTATAATATCAAGGTTTTTCGGCTAGGTCTAATGATTTTGGGGGAAAAGGTGCAGTTAAGTGAACTGTCATACCAAAAGTCGTGTCAACGTTCACAAAAGGCGGGAGTTTTTTGTGCCTTGGTGTTCTTGTCGTCTTTTGCGTGGGCGAATGCCGAAACCCCCCCAAAAAGCCATCTTGAAACGCCTGCCGAAGATGAGCTGCCCGCCCCCGTCAGTGTCAGTGATATCGAGCGTAAACTTATTTATCTGCAGTCGCAGTCGAATACCACCGTCCAAAATACCGATTTTTCCACCTTTCAGACCTTGGGTGGTGGTGTGGATGCCCATGCTCCTGTTTCTCGCATTGATGGTGTGACGTCCCCTGTTGGGCTTGAGCTGTCAAACCCCACGCTGGTCACAAGCGTCACCGAGCCAAGCCTGCCTGCGTCTGAGACTGCGGACAGTCCTGAGAATGTCGCGGTGATTGATGATGAGGTTTTGGTGGTGAATAACGAGGGCATCGACCCCGACGTGTATTTGCCCGAGACTTTTCAAACCGAAGCGTTGTCCGTGCCTGATGAATGGGAACAAGGCAACGTCATCGAACGCCGCCCGAATCTCATCCAAAGGGTGTACAGCCGTATATTTAATGATGGGGTTTTGGGGACGACACGCCTGCAGGCAAATATTTACCTTGTGAATGCCGCCACGCCCGAAGATGGTCTTGCTCCTGCTAAGCCAGAAATGCCCCCGAAAGCAGATGATGGTGTGCTGGTGGACATTAACCAAGGCACATGGCAGTACGAGAGCGACTACGTGGCAAGTCTGTTTCAGGCGAATGAAAACAGCGTCCGTACCAAGGCGGATATGAAGCTTGAACCGTTTGCCAATATCAAAGCCGCCATCGAAAACATTACCACCGAGCAGACGCCCAGTTTTTCGGTGGCATTGCCCCGTTTAAAAGACACGGTGACCGCTGCTGCCCGTGCGGTAGGCTATTATGATATGCAGTTTTATTTAGAAAATGCGGGCAATGGCGAAATTAACGTGGTCATTCATGACTTGGGCAAGCCTGTGGTGATTGCCTCTGAGGTGGTGGACGTCCGTGGAGAAGGTGAGAACTTCCCCGACTTTTTGGCGGCACAAAATCAGTCCAAACAAAGCGTAGGTAGCGTATTTAATCACGGTGACTATGAGAACTTAAAATCTACCATCAACACCGCACAAGCAACCCATGGTTTTTTTGATGGCAAGTGGCTGGAGCATTCTGTCGATGTCCTTTTGCCTGATAACACAGCCGATGTCAGCTTGGTGTATGAAACGGGGACGCAGTATGCTTTTGATGAGGTGGTGTTTTTTACCATTGACCCCGACACGGGTGAATTAACCACCGACCCTGCCAAACTGCCCGTGGAAGTGTCTTTGTTAAAAAAATTGGTGAGCTTTGAGGCGGGTGAGGGTTTTGATCGCCGTCAATTAAATCAGCTGTCGGCAGATTTGATGGCGACCCGTTATTTTAACGCCACCAACGTGGAGGCGGTATTCCCAGAGCCACCCACGACCACCCCCACGCCAAGCCCTGACGCCTCAAGCGACCAAGCCACGCTCGGACAAGCGGTGACGTTAGATGAGGCAGAACAAATCCAAGCACAAATCGCCCCCATTGATTTTAGTCCATCTGAGGGGCTTTTGGATAAATTGGCATTGGTGAAAGCAAAAGCGACCCGTCTTTCAAATAGCCCCGATGACAGGGTGCTGGGCGAGGGCGAGAAAAGCCGAACCACCAGCCTTTTGGGTAGAGTGTCTGATGCGGTGAGCGGTATTGTGAAGACCATTTTGCCTGATGAATCTGCTGATGTACTGCCCGAGCTGCCTGAGGGGGCAACCCCGCCTGTTTTGGCGGGGCGTAAAAGTCCTGAGCAGGTGTTCACTGACAAAAAAGTACCGCTGTATGTCTTTGTGCTGGCGGATAAACCGAAAGATGCCCAAATTGGTCTGGGTTGGGGGTCGGATACGGGCGCACGTTTGACGGCACGGCTTGAAAATAATCTTGTCAATAAAGATGGCTATCAAGCAGGCGTGCAGCTGTCTGTGTCTCAGATTAACAAAGAGGCGGCGGCGTATGTCAGCCGTCCGTGGCGACACCCTGTCAACGACAAGCTATCTGCCAACATTAAATATTATGAAGAAGATATTGAGCAAAAAGGCACGGACGTGACCCTCTCCAGCCGTACGCTTGAGGGCGGTGTGGCACGTACACAGGTACGCCCAAGCCAGTGGAATAAAAGCTATTTTTTGCGTTACCGCTTAGATGAACTAAAAAGCAATGCACCGCCCGAGTTATGGCAGGATTTTCCCATTCAGTTTAGTACAGGGCGTGCCACCCAAGAGGCGGTGTTGGTGGGGGCAAGCCTCTCAAAAACCATTCAAGACAGCTTGTCTTTGCCGTTGTCGGGATATCGTCAGTTTTATTCCTTGGAATTCGGCAGTAAATCTGCGATGAGTGATACGGATATGCTCATTGCCAAGGCAGGGATTGGCGGTATGTACAGTTTCGGGGATAATGACTACGGGGAAAAACGGGCGCACCAGCTGGTTGGGCGGTTAGACGCAGGGTATCTATGGGCGAAGGATTTTAATGACGTGCCTTATAGGCTGCGGTTTTTTGCAGGGGGCGACCAAAGCGTGCGTGGCTATAACCACCAAAGCCTATCCCCAGTCAACGAGGCAGGCTATCTGACAGGCGGTCAGGCGCTCGCGGTGGGTAGTGTTGAGTACAGTTATGAATTTAAAGAGGGCTTGCGTTTGGCGATTTTTGGGGACGTGGGCAGTGCTTATGATAAGGATTTTAGCAATGATACCAAATTCGGGGCGGGCGTGGGCGTCCGCTGGGCGTCCCCTGTGGGCGTGGTGCGGGTAGACATTGCCAAAGGGATTGAAAAAGAAAACACGCCTGTGCGTCTGCACTTTTTGATTGGATTGCCATTTTAATGACCACACCGATGATGACACCTGACACGCCTTTAACACCGCCCCAGAAAAAGCGGCTTAGCTTTTATGCGTTGCGTCTTTTCGTGGCGTTTTTGGTGCTGTTTGTACTGCTATTTATGTGCCTATATTTGGCGATGGGAACACAGGGCGGCTCGAAGTTTTTACTTGAAAAAATTGCCAGTGAGGCGAATGTCCGCCTAAGCTACGGCAAGGGCAACCTAAGAGACGGCATCTGGGTGCGTGAGATGCATATCGCAGAAGACGCCGATGTCAGTGTGCATATCAATGAAGCCTACATAAAAATGGGCTGGCGCGCCATACTTGCCAAGGAAGTCCACATTAGAGCTGGACAAATCGACACGTTAACCATAAAAAATAAAAAACCGCCGACAGGAGAGCCATTTGATTACGCCACGGTTAGTCTGCCGATTAACCTGCTGTTAGAAGAAACTGCCGTCAAACGTGTCAGCTATGAGCAAGTTACCCGTGAGCCTGTGCTGTTAGAGAACATTTATCTTCAAAGGGGCAGATGGCAGGGTGCTAAAATCGAGCTTGCGTCTGGCACACTTGATGTCAATGACGCCGTATCTTTGGCGGATATTTCAGGGTGGATTGAGCTTTCTGGGGATTATCCGTTAAATGTGGCGGCGGTGGTGACGGTGAGTGGGCTTGAGCGTCATTATATCGACCCTTTAGCGATTCACGCCACAGGCACACTCAGACGCACCACAGGCACAGTGACGGGGCTGTATCATAAGGCGGACGTGACGGGCAGTTTTATCGCCCAAGGCTTAGATGAGGGGTCGCCGTTTTCGGCAACTTTGGATTTTAAGGAAGTCACTCTGCCCTACGCCAAAAGTCAAGCATTACAGCTAACGGATGGAAAAATTCAAGCCACAGGCGTCATCTCAAACATGGATTTAAGAATCCAAACCACCTTGTCAGGCAAAGACGTGCCTTATGGGCGTTATCAAGGGCGTGCTACCTTGATACCCAATGAGGGCATGGAGGTTCATCATCTAAGTGTTAGCACCGAGCAGGGCGAGCTTGTCGCCACGGGCATGATGGACTGGCAGGAAGATTTTTATTTAACATCCACGCTGCAGACTGCCGATTTCGACCTCGCTGACGCCTTGGCGGAGGATAAAAAGCACTATGCCGATTATCTGCCAAAGCGGCTTGATGGCAGTGTGGATTTTTCATTTTGGACAAATGACGACAACCACAGCCGTTATGCCATCACCTTAAATCAAAACGATGGCGAGTACGTCCACGCCGATATCCGCACCCCGAATGAAGAGGACACCCCCCCATGGCTCATCAACACCAACTGGCGTAACCTAAAACGGGATAATGTGCCGAATGTCGGGGTGTTAAACAGCCCAAGCGGTGAAGCGTCCATTCGGATTATCGATGACAAAACTGAAGTGAAAGCCGCCGCAAATCTGGTGAAATTGTCTGTACTGCCCGTTGGGGATTATGTGGCGGATGTTTTGCTTGAGGGCGATGAAGTACGAGTGCATCACGCCAGCTACCAAGGGCAGATGGGGGATTTGACCACCGATGGGGTGATTTATTTGGCGACAGACAGTCGTCCTTTGTCCTATGAATTAAACGGCAAAACCGCCAAGCTTGTGCCGAATGCCTACTTTGATACTCCGAACAGAACACCATTTTCTTATGTGTCGGGCAAGTTTATCTTAGCAGGGCGACTCACCAAAGACGAAGAAAAAGACCTGCATGAGGTGAGCCTAAAAGACAGCGACCTTTTAGTGGCGTTAGATGAGGCAGGAAAAACCACCGTGCGATTGGTGGGCGACACGCAGGCGAAAGTCTGGTTAAAAGACAGTTTAGAGAATTTTAATGTCAATTATGACGGCAAGCTCATCACCACGGGCATCAATGACGGCTTAAAAGAAAACGAGTTTTCTTTGACGGCGGCGGGGAATTTAGATGTGGTGGAGGTGAGTCGCTTGACGCTGTCTGGGCAGGGCGGTTATGCCTCGGCAGCAGGCACGGTGACGCTCACAGAGGGCGTGGCATGGGCGATGAATCTGCGTGCGGACAAATTAAACACGGGGCATTTTTACGCCCAAAGCCCGATGGTGCTTACGGGGGATTTGGCAAGCCGTGGGCGTTATAAAGATGGCAAGCTGTCGGGCGTGACGGTGGGGTTCGAGGGTGATGTGCTTGCTAAAGACTTGCCTTCAGGTAAGCTAAGCCTAGATGCGGCAGGGCATGGCAACAAATACACCATCAACCGCCTAAGCTATCAGGGCGTGGACGGGCAGCTGTCTGCGACAGGCTGGGTGGACATTAGCCGTGGCGTGGCGGCAGATGTCATGGCGAATATGACGGACTTTAATTTGGGGACGTTCATTAAAAACCGCCCAAGCCGTCTGACGGGCGAGGTGGCGGCGTTCGTGGATTGGCAGGATAAAGAACAGCACGTTGATGTCCGTCATTTGGCATTGTCTGGCGAGATGAATGATGTGCCATTGGCCGCCTCTGGGGTCTTTTCTGCAACACTGGACATTCCCAAGGATTTGGGGGCGTATTTTAATCATCTAAAAAAATCCAGCTTTGATTTGGATAAAATCCTCAGGGGGCGTGAGGCAGGGATTTATGATGGCTTGACGGAGCTTGGCTTGCAGGCGGGGCAGTTACAAGGCAACCTTGCCAAGCAGGACGAAGCATTAAGACGACTGGTGAAATCCTTAACCGCCAAAGATGTCAAGCTGGTGCTGGGGGATAACGCCATCGGCATTGATGGCAATGAACAAAAACTGGCGATCACTGTCACCGCCAAGGATTTGGCACAGATTTTGGCGGGCGTGCGTGGTCAGGTGACGGGCGGACTTGTGGTGGTGGGTGATGAAAACAGTCTGCCGACCATCTACAGTGACCTTACCTTAAATAACATCAGCATGCCGTCCTTTGCGGTGAGAAATGCCACAGTCCTTGGCAAGGTGGTGAATCTTGCCAATGCTGACAGTGCCATGGTGATTCAAGGCACGGGCGTGGTGCTTGGGTCTTGGAGTGTGCGTCAGGCACGCATTGATATGAGCGGCACGCAACAAAACCACAATGTCGCCACCTTTATCAGTGACGGCAACCTACAACTACAATCACGGGTGCAAGGCGGCTTCGATGGCAGACGCTATACAGGCGTCTTAAGCGAGGGCAGACTGCAGACGCATTATGGTGTGTTAAATCAGTTGCAGCCTGCCGAGCTGTCCTATGAGCTTGCCACGGGGCGGTTGGCGTTGGCGGCACATTGCTGGCAGACGCTTTCTGCGAGTGTCGGCAATGACGGTAGCCGTGGTTCTTTGTGCATTAAAGATACGTTAAGACTATCTAAAGACTCAGGGCATATCAATGTCACTTTAAAAAATCTGGACGCGGTGGTGTTTACGCCCATTTTGCCCAGTGATTTGACCTTGCGTGCCAAGCTGCACGGTGAGATTTATACCCGTTTTGGCGACCACAACCCAGAGATTAAGGCAGTATTATACAGCGATAACGGACAAATCGGACTAAGAAACGAAGGTCTGCCAGATACCACCATGCAGTATGAAAGGATTTCTTTGATTGCCCAAAGTGTGCCGACAGGCTTAAAGTTACGCACGGACATTTTCGCAGGCAAGGCGGGTAACGGCTATGTCGATGTCATCATCAACCCCTATAAAGCCGAAAAGCCCATCGCAGGGGCAATGGTGCTAAACTCTCTAAATCTTGCCATGTTGCGTCCGTTCTTCCCTGCCATGCGGGTGCTGGGTGGCGAAGTGAATATGGCAGGGGGTGTGGGCGGCACGCTCTCAAAACCGCTGTTTTATGGCAATGCCAATCTGGCGGACGGTGAATTGGCATTGGTGGATGCACCCATTGCGTTGACAGATGTTGAATTGACCGCCAGTATCCGTGGCACAAATAGCGTCCTTGAGGGAAGCTTTAAAAGCGGCACAGGCACAGGCGAGCTGTCAGGGACGATTGATTGGCAAAGGGAGCTTTATGTACACTTAAATCTTTTGGGAGAAAATCTTGCCATCAGCAGTCCGCCATTATTAAGTGCCAGCGTCAGTCCGCATTTGGAGTTATTTGTCCGTCCCCGCCAAAAATATGTCGATTTAAAAGGTGTCATCAGTGTGCCATCTGCCATCATTCGTCCACCCGAGGCGACAGGAGCGGTGATAGGCGAGTCGCCAGATGTGACGGTGATTGACCGCCGTGCCACAGGCAATATCGATGCGCTTTTACAAGTGGTTGCTCCGTGGTCGATTAACGCCGACATTGGGCTTGACTTGGGTGATGAAGTGGTGTTCCGTGGTTTTGGGGCGAATTTGCCTTTGGCGGGGGCGCTTCATTTGACCCAATCAGGGCAAGGCGTCATGCAGGGGCGTGGGGTGATTCAGGTGTCTGAGCGTACCACGGTCGACGCCATCGGGCAAAATCTTGAACTAAACTACGCCCAAATCCGCTTCGAGGGTAATGTCCAAAACCCACGCTTGTCCATCGAGGCGGTGCGTGAGATTGATGGGCAAACGGTGGGCGTGCGTGTGACAGATAGGCTATCAAATCCCGACATCAGGGTCTTTAATGACGCAGGGCTGTCAGAGCAGCAGGCGATGAATGCACTGGTGACAGGCAGTCTGTCTGAGTCTGGGAATACGCAGATTAGTGAGCAGGGGTTTCGTTCACAGGTTACGAACAGCCTTGCGGCGGCAGGGCTTAGCCTTGGGCTGCAGGGTACTCGGGGCGTGACCAATGAGATTGGGCGTGCCTTGGGGCTTGACAGTTTGGTGGTTGATGCCTCGGGCAACAGTGATGATGCTAATGTGAACGTCACAGGCTATATCAGCCCAGATTTGTACATTCGTTATGGGGTAGGGGTCTTTAATGCCCAGTCGTCTTTGTCCATGCGGTATCAGTTGACACGCCGTGTTTATGTGGAGGCGACATCTGCTACAGAGCGGATTGTCGATGTGGTGTATCGTTGGCGGTTTAAGTAGGGGTTTATGAACGAAGATAAGCTGTCTGCCCTAAGGGTGTTGGCGAATACTTGCCCGTATCAGTTTTTCTTGCCAGAGGCGGGACAGGACTTGGCGGCTTTGGGTGGGGATTTGACGCCCAGCACCTTGCTGTATGCGTATTTTCATGGATTTTTTCCGTGGTTTAATGAGGGTGAGCCTATCGCATGGTATCACCCCGCCGTCCGCTGCGTCTTTTTTTCGTCAGATTTTCACCCTGCCAAATCCCTACAAAGAAACGCCAAAAAATACGCTAAAGCGGGCTATCATCTAAGCCTAAATCACGCCTTCACAGACGTCATGCACGCCTGTAGCCTGCCTAGAGCTTATAGTGAAGAGACGTGGATTCATGATGAAATGAAAGAAAGCTATGCCAATCTGCACAAACTGGGTGTGGCATTTAGCTTTGAGGTTTGGGCGGGTGAGCCATTAAAAAGCGACTTAGTGGGCGGACTATATGGCTTACAAATCGGGGCGTGTGTGTTCGGTGAGAGTATGTTTCATCATGTGACGGACGCTTCTAAGCTGGCGTTCTGGGCATTGGCACGTCTATGTAAAAAGACAGGCATTCCGCTCATTGATTGCCAGTTGCCCAATGACTATCTTTTAGGGCTTGGTGCAAAGGTCATGCCCCGTGCGGACTTTTTAAGGCATTTGGCGAGTCATACAGACCCAAAAAATCCTGCCATGCAGATAAGCTGGCAGGATTTAGGCTTCTGTCAGCCCTTATCTTGGCTATATGAGGACAAGTAGGGCGTATGCTTGAGGTATTTAAGGTTTTTAAGTGGGTTTAAGGTGAAGCGGTTTTAAGCCCACTTAAGCCCACCAAAGCGATACAAGCCAAGCTGTACTTAAGAGGGCGAGAGTTTACCTTAAGCGGTTAAACCGTCCAAGTATTTCTCAGCGTCCAGTGCCGCCATACAGCCTGTGCCAGCTGAGGTGATGGCTTGGCGGTAAATGTGGTCAGCTACGTCCCCACAAGCGAATACCCCTGCCACGCTGGTGGCGGTGGCGTTGCCGTTTAGACCGCTGTTCACGGTGATGTAGCCATCTTTCATGTCAAGCTGTCCTTCGAAGATGGCGGTATTTGGCTTATGTCCGATGGCAACGAACAGCCCAGTCACCTCAAGCGTGCTGACTTCGTCTGTTTTCAGGTGCTTAATACGCAGACTGGTAACGCCTGACTTATCTCCCACCACCTCATCTAAGGCACTGTCCCACATGAGGGTGATGTTGCCGTTTTTGGCTTTTTCAAAGAGGCGTTCTTGCAGGATTTTTTCGGCTTTTAGGCTGTCACGGCGGTGGATTAGGGTGACGTGGCTTGCGATGTTCGAAAGATACAACGCCTCCTCTACCGCAGTGTTCCCACCCCCGATGACGGCAACTTTTTGATTTTTATAAAAAAATCCATCACAAGTGGCACAGGCAGACACGCCACGCCCCATAAAGGCTTGCTCGCTATCTAGTCCAAGATACTGTGCAGATGCCCCCGTGGCGATGATAAGTGCGTCACAGGTGTAGGTGTCGTTATCGCCCGTTAAGGTAAATGGGCGGCTGTTTAAATCCACAGCGTTAATGTGGTCATAAATCAGCTGTGTGCCAAAATGCTCAGCGTGTTCACGCATTCTTTCGACCAGTCCTGTGCCAGTCAGACCGTGGGCGTCCCCTGGCCAGTTTTCCACTTCTGTGGTGGTGGTGAGCTGTCCGCCCACTTGAAGCCCTGTGATGATGACGGGGTTTAGGTTAGCACGGGCGGCATAGACGGCGGCAGAGTAGCCAGCAGGACCTGAGCCTAAGATGATGAGTTTGTGATGCATAAATATTCCTTAAAAAATGGCAAATGCCAAAAACGCTTGGCGATGGCTGTATAATGGAGACAGTCTGCCAAATCACAAGTAAAAAACCAACCAAAAACCCCAACCTTTGCTTTGAAAAAATCCCAAAAAATCCCCACGAAGCTTAAAAATCGTTATATAATAATCAGTTAGCCATTTTATTTTCGTGTTTTGAGTTATTATGCCGCCTTTGATCCAAAGCCTTCTTGATAGTAAGCTTGCCATCGGTATCGCAAGTTTCGCCTTAGCCCAAAAACAGCGGTTTTTTGTGCTGCTGATTTGTGTGTTTTCTTTATACTTGTTTTTGTCGTTGCTGTCTTATCACGCCTATGATCCTGCGTGGTCGCATTTGAGTGTGCATAGTCATAAGAGTGCAGGCGAGTTTGCGAACATTGGTGGTATGGGCGGTGCTTGGATTGCAGATGTTTTGTATTTGTTTTTTGGCTATGGGGCGTGGGCGGTCTTTCTTTGGCTGTCGGCAGAAGCGGTGTATGCAGCGGCGGGCACAGCCAAGATTAGCTTGCCGTGGCGGATTTTGGCGTATGCTTTTTTATGGCTGTGCTTATGCGTGCTGATTTATGCGGTTGCTTTAAAGATGGACGTGGCGGTTTTAATGTGGGGCGGTGTGCTTGGGCATGAGCTGTATTTGGCATTGGCGGGGCTTTTGCACCCTGTGGGGGCGGTGATTTTTTCATTGTTTGGGCTGTTTGGCATTGGTTATTTGATGATTGATAAGGTCGAAGACGCCCTGCCAGTAAAACGCACCCCTCTTTATAAATCAAGCGATGACGTGGCGGACGCAGGCAGCCTTTCGGTGTTAACTGCGGTACTAAAAAAACAGTCCATTACGGCAGACGCCACGGTGACCGACCCTGCCTACCAGCCTCATGGGCATAAAGGGGCGCTTGAGAGTTTTTTAAGACATACGAATATCAAAGGCGAGCTGTCTGATGACGTGGCACAGCTCACCGAAAAACCCGAATCTGCTCCGTCAAGCCCTGCTGCATTCAGTGCCGCCTCAGTCAGCGTTCCGCTAAGCTCTGCCACGCCTCGGGCAGTCCCAGACCGCTTGGGGAATGCCATAGAAAAAGAACCCTCCGCCCCGAAAAAAAGCGGCTGGTTATTAAAAGATGGGCAAAAACATGGCGAAAAACAGCCCACGCCTACCTATGAACTGACGGATAAGGCGGTGTCCACAGTGGCTGTCTATGAGCATGATGATCTGTATGAAGATGAGTATGCATATGAAAATGCGTACAATCCTAAACATGACCATCAGCGTGATGATGAATATCAGGCTTATGCCCATCAAGCCGACACAAACAATGAGACAACATCTTCCGTGATGGATAGGGATTTTGGGCAGGCTGCGTCCTTTGATAATACGGACAGATGGGGTGGTAAGCTGGATGGGTATACGCCCAGTCCAAAAGAGAGCGTCCGTCCTACGCATATGGCTGCGACACACATCGTAAAAGAAGCATTTTCAGGGGTGGATTTAAAAGGGTTAAATGCTGACCGCCCACGCACAACGCTAAATGAGGAGACGCTGCAGGCGGTAAAAAAATCCTCACCGCCTGTGCATGAGTCGTCTGCGTCTTATGAGAGGCTTGGGCGTGATGAACGTACCTATGATAATGACCGTGCCAATTCAAGCTTCGCCTCAAGTCCAAGCCCAAGTCCAAGCCACCGCACCTTAAAGGAGGCGTTCGGGGATATTCATCTGGCACACGATAGGGCGGATTTGTCTGAATCTGTGGCGTCTGACTTTTTGCCGAACGTTGGCGGGCTTCATAAAAAACCTGCCGAGCCGACTTTCTCCACTCAGGCGGGCTCTGAGTTTTTAGAGGTTGATGGGGCGGATTTGGCGTCCTTTAAAAAAGATGAGCCGACGCCCACGGTGGTGGCTCGTCCTGACATTCATGATGATAAAGCATACCAAACAAAATCCTTCGCCATGCAGACGGCAGCCTACAGAAGCAGTTTGCCCGCCTTGCCAAGCTTGGATTTATTAGATCCCAAGCCCATGGAGCAAGTGGGGTACAGCCCTGAGCGTTTGACCGAGCTGGCGGAGCTTTTACAGATTAAGCTGTCTGAGTTTAATGTCAATGCCCAAGTCATGAACGTGGTGCAAGGACCCATCGTCACAAGCTTCGAGGTGCAGCTTGCCGCAGGGGTAAAAGCCAGTAAAGTCACGAACATCTCAAAGGACTTGGCAAGAAGTCTGTCCATGCCATCTTTACGGGTGGTGGAGGTCATCGCAGGCAAGCCCTATATCGGCATCGAAATCCCGAATGAGAAAAAAGAAACCGTCAAACTCATCGAACTGCTCCAAAGCCCCGATTACCAAGACGGCTCAAATCAAATCGCCATGGCAATGGGCAAAGACATCGGCGGCAATGTGGTCATCACCGACCTAGCCAAAGCCCCACATATGCTGGTGGCAGGTACGACAGGCTCAGGTAAGTCTGTGCTGGTGAACGCCATGCTTATGTCTATGCTGTTAAAGTACACGCCTGACGAGCTAAGGCTGGTGCTTATCGACCCTAAAATGCTGGAGCTTGCCAACTATGGTGACATTCCCCACCTTTTAACCCCTGTGGTGACAGATATGGCAGAGGCGGCGTCCGTCTTGTCTTGGTGCGTGGGCGAGATGGAAAGACGCTATCAGCTGATGACGTTATTTAAGGTGCGTAAGCTTGATGAATTTAACAAAAAAATCAAAGCCGCCGAAGCCGCAGGACAGCCCTTGCTTGACCCTTTATGGCGACCAAATGACAGTGTGAGCATAAGCACCGCTCCCAAGCTTAAGCCCTTGCCGCTCATCGTGGTGGTGGCGGACGAGTTTGCAGATATGATGATGCAAGTGGGCAAACAAGCCGAGGAGCTTATCACTCGTCTTGCCCAAAAATCCCGTGCCGCTGGCATTCATCTTATGCTTGCCACTCAGCGTCCGTCCGTGGACGTCATCACAGGGCTAATTAAGGCGAACATTCCCTCCCGTGCGGCTTTGCGTGTGAATAGTAAAGTGGACAGCCGTACCATCTTGGACGCAGGCGGGGCGGAGGATATGCTTGGGCATGGCGATATGCTCTTTTTAGCCCCTGGTAAGAACGAGCCGATTCGGGTACACGGGGCGTATGTCACAGATGCTGAGGTGAACCGCATTACGGACGCATGGCGTGAGCGTGGTGCACCTGACTATATAGAAGTGGCGACAAGCGTGGGCGACTACACCGACAGCCCAAAAAACAGCGACAACCAAGACCCGCTGTATGATGAAGCACTCGCCTTTGTGATGGATAGCGGGAAAACCTCCATTTCTGCCGTCCAAAGACGACTGTCCATCGGTTATAACCGTGCGGCGAACATTGTCGAGGCGATGGAAGCCAACGGCGTCCTCTCCGCCCCTGACAACTCAGGAAAACGCACGCTATTATAAGTATAAAGAACGCACAATAAAAAAGACGCCTTGGGTGTCTTTTTTTTATGGCTGAAGCTTTAGGTGTACGAAATTTTTAGGATAAAAAGGACAAGGCTGTTTTATTTAGTTGTTTTCTGGCGAGCGAACAACCAGCAAATTCACCCAAAAACCGCCACTTTATTTAACGGCATGGTAAGACTGTGTGAATAAAAGCCCATTTTTGGCACAAAGTGGCAATAATTGGCAGGCTTTGACAAAAAATGGCAATCCGCTGACAATATTTTTTAGTATAAAAATGTTCACCAAAAATTTGTCATTGATGAAATTTTTCAGGTGGCAGAAATTTACAGCCGTTTTCTGACAATTTTTGTCAGTTGGGGCAAATTTTTCGCCAAAAGTTTAGAATTTTTCTATTTATAGTTAATAAAAACTTAAAAATTGCATTGGCTTTTCGTGTGATTTGTATGAAAAATAGACAAAAATAGCTAATTTCACCGAAAATTCCCAAAAACTTGCCCTAAGTCAAAAAAAGTTGGCACAGGGTGTGCAACAATCTAAGTGTAGGCGGAAAACGAAACGCCTTAAGTTAAACTAAATTAAACCCCCGACGCACAGTGCGTCACTTACTGTAAAGGAGTTCACTATGAACGCTCAAAAAGGTTTCACCCTTATCGAATTGATGATCGTAATCGCTATTATCGGTATCCTAGCTGCGATCGCTCTTCCAGCTTACCAAGACTACATCGCTCGTACACAAATGACTGAAGCAATGAACTTGGCTGGTGGTCAAAAATCAGCAGTAACTGAATTCCATGCTGACAAAGGTGCATTCCCTACTTCTAATGGAGAAGCTGGTATTGCAGCAGCAAGTGCTATCAAAGGTAAATATGTTGCTAGCGTTGGGATTGGTGCTAACGGTGTTATCACTGCAACTATGCAATCTGCTAATATCTCTAAAGATATTCAAGGTAAGACACTTACTTTGACCCCAACTGCATTGACTTCTGCTTCTGGTTCTTATGAGTGGACATGTGCTTCTACTGCTTCTAACAAGTTCCTTCCAGCAACTTGCCGCTCATCTTAATTAATGCTCATCTTAAAGTAATAAAAACAGCCTAGACTAATAACTGGGCTGTTTTTTATTTGTTATTTGAAAATCATGTATGTTAAAATAGTCCTCACGGAGATTACTTTTAGAGATGATGGTGTTTTATGAATGATATTAGCTACCTACTTGAAAAACTACAATATTGGTTAAAGTGGATTATTTTATCAACATTATTAGTGTTATTTGTCAATTTTAATTTTTTCCCTATACAGGATTCTGTTCCCATGAGTGAATATACTTTTTGGGATTGGATGAATAAAATTGGTGTTAGGCTTGGCATTGCGGGTCTGATTTTGGCATTGGCTTTCCCGAAGTATTTTAATCAAAAAATAGCTATTTCTTGCTTTGGTTTTGGGTTTTTAATCTACCTGGTGTTGTTATGGCTTGATTCTGATGAATTATATAGGCTGGCCAGCGGTGACTTTTCGTCACTTTTAGCACCATTGGGTGTCTTTGTTCTATCTGCGGTTTTGGTTCAATTTTTTAAGCATAAAAATAAAGCATTATTACAACTTTATATTTACTTGTCTTTATTTGTGATTTTTTTAGGTATCTCCACCAATGCGGCCTTAGAGATTGTGCATTTTGCTCGTCCAGCGACCTATGATGTGATTGCTTATAAAATAGATGAGGCTTATTTTGGTACTCGTCATTGGTTGGTGATGTTATTTGATGGCGGGGCTGAGTGGTTTAAAGCATTGATTTTAACAGTCTATGGCATGTTAAGCCTTTGCTTGTTTATGTTTTTTGGCTTGGTTATTCGAGATGGCGGGGCAAAAAAATATAATATTGTCAGAACCATTGTAGTACCATTTGGTGTGGCATTTGTTTGTTACATGATTGTTCCTATTTCTGGTCCTATTTATGCGTTTAGTGAGATTCAGTTGTTGGGCGCTATGCCGCCTGCCAGTGAATTTCTTGCTAAAACTGAAATTATCCCGCCAGCACCTAGAAACGGTATGCCGTCCATGCATTTTACAGGTGCGTTTATGATTTGGCTGTTGGCAGCAACCTTACGCAAAAAGCTTTATTTTTATTTAACCACTTTTTTCTTGGCTTTGACGGTGATTGCAACCTTGGGGACGGGTGAGCATTATGTCGTTGATTTGATTGTGGCGATGCCATTCGCCATTGCATTGAGCTTGGTTTTGATTTCGCCACAGGGTTGGTTTGCCAAAAAATCAACAAGAATTCTGTGGAGTTTGGCGGCTGCAACTTTTGTTTTTTGGATGATTTCTATTGTTGCTATGCCTGGGTGGTTGTCAGATAACTTGTGGTTCGTGCGTTTGCTGTCGCTTTGGAGCATTGGTGTTTGGGTTTATTTAACCGCTTTTTATCTAAAACTAGTATGGAAAGCACCAGTTACTGAACAGCAGTATGATGCCACATTAGCTGATGCCCAGTCCGCTCAGCAAACTAAAAAATTGGCTCATTATCCAAAATGGGTGGTTGGTGCTTTTGTAACCTCTGGTTTTGCAGGATTATTATACGAAGTTGTTTATGCAAAATCTTTGGCAATTACCTTTGGTAGTACATCATTAGCATCTTATACTGTTCTTGTTACTTATATGGGTGGTATGGCACTTGGTGCTTGGATTGGCGGTATTTTTGCCGATAAAGTCAAAAAACCGTTGATGTACTATATTGGTATTGAAGCGATTATTGGTTTATATGCTGTCTTAACTCCAACGTTCTTCAAACTGATTCAATGGGTCTATTTATCGATGGTTGGGGATTTGTCTCCAGATGCACCAATTTTAACCGCAGTTCGTGTGGGCTTAGGGGCATTGGTGCTAGGGATTCCAACCATTTTGATGGGTGCGACCGTTCCATTTATGTTTAAATACTTAAAAACCTTTGGTGTAACCACGGAGTCCGCTGTGAGCAAGTTGTATAGTGCCAATGTGGTTGGTGCAGCAGCAGGTTCATTGATTGGTGCGTATGTGATTTTACCAACATTAGGACGGATTGGGGCGACCAATTTAGCGGCAGCAATTAGCTTATTACTTGCCTTGTATGTGCTAGACCAAGTGAAAAAGTTGGGTGAACAAAGCATTGTTGAAGATAATACAGAAGCTGTGAGTGCAACAAAAACGACGGTGAGCAAAGCTATCGGTATTTCTGCTTTACTGATTTTAACCATTGGCGGTGCAATTACGCTTGGCTTAGAAGTTGTTTCTATTCATATGCTCGCAGTAGTTGCAGGAAACAGTGTCTATGCCTTTGGTTTGATGTTGGCAACTTTTTTGGCGGGTTTGAGTATGGGCTCAATCGCAGGCGAAAAAATTCTAAAATATATCAGCAATCGCTATACCATTGTGCTGGCTCAATGTGGTGTCTGTATTTCTATTATTGTTACCGCATTCTTTTGGGATAAAGTCCCTGATTATTTTGCCAGTTTTGGTGTCATGGCACAGTTTCATACTTTTGATTTTACTGCTCGTGAGATTATTCGTGGGGCGGTATGTGCGATTGCGATGTTCCCTGCAGCGTTCTTTATTGGGATTAACTATCCTGCAAGTATGTCATTGGCATCGGATTGGTTATCCAATAAAGGCGAAGCCAAAGCGGTGGGGATTGCCAGTGCCTTAAATACCTTTGGTAATATTTCAGGCGTGTTGATTATTGCATTTTATGCCTTGCCGACTTTTGGTTCAAACCGTGTGTTTTTTGGTTTAGCCTTGTTAGCCTTTGCTTTGGCCGTGCTGATGTTTGTTGTTGATAATAAATCTATCAATGTGAAAAATGTAGGTTTCCAAGCTGGTATAGCAAGTTTAGTCGCAAGTTTTGCTTTATTTTTTGCTTATCCAAAACAGTGGGATTTTAACCGCTTATCGCAAGGGGCGAATGTCTATTTCGCACCATCGTATTGGGGTGAAGTGATTGATTATACGGAAAGTATTACAGGCGGAATAACTTCAGTGGCTAAAGACCCAAATAGTGAAAATTTAACCTTGCTGACCAATGGTAAGTTTCAGGGCAATAATACAGGTGAAATTGAAGCTCAAGAATCAATCGCTTTAATTCCATTATTGCACACTGATAAACGTGATAGTACCCTAGTGATTGGTTATGGTACAGGAATGTCAGCTCGTGTCTTGCACGACCAACATTTTAAAGTATTGGATGTGGTTGAATTGGCAAAGGATATTGTTACGATTGCCGATAAATATTTCCCAGAAAATAATATGGGGGTATCCTCAAAACCGAATGTCAATATGTATTATACAGATGGTCGTAATTATCTTTTGACTCAAGATAAAAAATACGATTTAATCAGTATGGAGATTAGTAGTATTTGGTTTGCAGGTGCGGCGAATTTATACAACAAAGAGTTTTATCAGCTTGCCAAAAAACGCTTGCATGATGATGGCATTTTGCAGCAATGGGTTCAGCTCCATCATATTTACCCACAAGATTTAGTCTATATTCTAAATACTGTACGTTCAGAATTTGAATACGTTTGGCTCTATGAATCGGGTGGACAGGGGATTATTGTGGCATCAAATTCTCCTGAAGCAACTAATTATCATGTATTGAAACCGCCTTATCATGATATGACGGCTGAAGCCTTAAAAGAGCGTTCTGATGATTTGGCTCGCCGACAAATTTTGACACCAAAAGGTATCAATAATTTGGCAAAAACCTTTGACCCAACTTTACGCCGTATTATCTCAACCGATAATAACTTAAAGTTGGAGTATTCAACGCCAAAAGGTAATGCAATTGTTGCTGATGATACTGTGATTAGAAATATTGAGTTTTTACATCAATTTGAATTGCAGGAGTAAAAGATTGAAAATGATGTGCATTTGTATATGTAATACAAATGCACATTTGTTTTAATGTGAGCTTGTTATGATAAAATCATTTCGTTTGCGTTATTTTTTTGGGCATTTATTGATTTCATTATTGATTGCCTTGGTAAGTCTATATTTGGTATTTTTTGTATGGTATCCAACACCTTTTGATGTGGCTGTTGGTGTAGAGCAGATTATTTTAATTATGCTTGGTATTGACGTTACGCTTGGACCGCTCTTGACTTTAGTGCTTGCTAAAGAAGGCAAAAAGGGGCTTAAATTTGATTTGGTAGTGATTGCGATCGTACAGTTATTAGCATTATTTTATGGTTTATATAGTGTGGAAAAGGGTCGCCCTGTGTGGGTGGCGTTTGATCATAGTCGTTTTGAACTGGTACAAAAATTTATGATTGACCGAGAAAAGGACAAAGATGTCAAGGTGCCACCTGCTTATCAAAAGGAGGGCTTTGGCTCGCCATCTTGGGTGTCGGTTCGTCCACCCAAAGATAGGGAGGAGCAAGATGATTGGATGTTTTATGAGCTAGAGACAGGCACTTCACCAGCGATGAGACCTGCTTTATACGCACCGCTGTCTGAGAATATGGATAGGGTGATTCAGGAGAAGCTGCCATTGTCTGATTTAAATAATTTTAATGACAAAAGTATGATTGATCCAATTTTGGCGAAATATCCTAACGCTGATGGATTTTTACCCATGCGAGCAAGTGAGGTGGATATGACTGTGCTTGTAGATAGTAAAGATAAGACTTTTATTAAGGTTGTGGATTTAAGACCTTGGTAGATGTGGGCATGTTAGGGATTTGACAGTTAAAATTACTGAACATATTGCATGTCTATAAAAAAACCAATCCGTCATGGATTGGTTTTTTTATAATTGGTGGAGATGGCGGGAGTTGAACCCGCGTCCGCCAGCACTACGCCTATGACTCT
>JAUNEE010000018.1 GCA_030525705.1 Moraxella sp. | reverse complement strand
AAAAAACGGCTGATAATGACGGCTTGACCTTGCACCTTGTCAAAAACCCTGATGTGCTGGCAACTATTTCTACCACTTATCCGCATCTTTTAACAGTCGGTTTTGCTGCCGAAACCAACGATGTGGAAAGTTATGCCAAAGGCAAATTAATCAGTAAAAATTTGGATATGATTGCCTGCAATGATGTCTCGGATAAGACGATTGGCTTTGGCAGTGATGACAATGCGATGACGGTGTTTTTTGCCGAAAAATATGGGAAAGATAAAGTGGATTTGGCAAAAATGAGTAAGGATAAGATTGCCAAGAATTTGGTGGACTGTGTGGCAAGGTTATTAAATGGCGGTTAAGTTATTAAGTCGCAAGCGTGATTTTGTGCTTGCTTTGATTTATTATGCCCAAGCCAAAAGGGTTGCCAAAACCACCCTAAGATTGCCCGAGCCTGATGGCGAGCGGGTCAGGCGGTTCGGTGGGGATAATGCGGTGTCGCTTGCGATTTTTGGCGACAGTGCAGGGGCGGGCGTGGGCGTGGATAGCCAAGATGACGCGCCGCTTGGGCGGATTGGCAAGGGGCTTGCCGAGCAAGGTTTGGGCGTCAATGCCGAGCTACACGCCACCAGTGGACATACCAGTTTTGATTTACTCTACCGTTTGTATGCGATGGGTGCGTGTCATTTTGATGTGGCGATTATCAGTATTGGGGTGAATGATGTCATCAAAGCCAGCTCCGATAAGGCGTGGACGGATAATCTGCACGCCATCATCACGCTTTTAAAACGCAAATTTGGCGTGTCGCACATTTTGTTTTTAAGTCTGCCGCCAATGCACCTAGCTCCCAGTTTGCCCACACCCTTAAATGGCTTAATCGGACGGCGGGCGGTAGCATTAAGTGCGATGTTGGCACAGATTTGCCAAGTCTATCAAGGTGTGCATTATGTCAAAGATGAATTTGATAAAGCCAAACTTGACCACCGACTAATGTTCGCCAAAGATGGCTTTCACCCAAGCAAGTTGACTTATGGGGTGTGGGCGGACACTTTGGTGGGGTGTGTTATGAAATTGTATTTTAATGAGAGGGGCGGCGTTCATTGATAAAATCGGTGGTGACGCCAAGCTGTTTAAATGCGTTTTTAGGCTGCCTTGTTTTGGTAAAAAGACTCGTCCGCCAAGACGGGTCTTTTTTGTCAAGTATGCGTCATTTTGTCGGTTTAAAAGGTGGCTGTTTTTGTGATTTTTTGGGTGGTTTTATGGGGTGGTTAAGGTGTCATCGACCATTGGTGGGGGTAAGGGTGAATAAAAAACAACACCCATTCCAAGAAAGTATAGCTTTTAAAAAAATCCCATTTGTCAATAAAAAGTAGATGAAAGGTGGTTCACTTTTTTGGTTTTTTTATTTTTTCTTTTGTGGTATGGTGTGCGTCCTTTTTAGTGTGATTTTTGGACTAAAGTAATGACAGATTATACGGCATTTAAAACGCCTTTGAATCGTGCTTGGCGAAAAACCTATGACAAGCACAACTTAAATATTCAGCTTCAGATGCCTGAGGGTGTGGCGTCTTTGCTGGATTTTTTTGATGACAGTTTTAAACATAGCCGTGGGCAAATCGCCACCACATTTATGGGCGAGCATTTGACTTATGAGCAGATAGATGCCATGAGCCTTGGTGTGGCAAGCTATCTGCAGTCGCTGGGTCTGGAAAAAGGCGACAAGGTGGCGGTGATGATGCCGAACACGCCGCAGTATCTGGTGTCGGTGATCGGGATTATCCGTGCAGGGCTTGTTTTGGTGAATGTCAATCCTTTGTATACGCCGCATGAGCTTGAGCATCAGTTGTTAGATAGTGAAGCTAAGGCATTGTTTTTATTAGAAAACTTTGCCCATAATTTTGAGAAAGTCAAGAACAAAGGTCAAATCCGTCACGTGATACTCACTGGTGTGGGTGACACCATGGGTATGAAAGGCTGGTTTGTGAATCTGGCGGTGCGTCACATTAAAAAAATGGTGCCTGCTTACCACTTAAAAAGCGTGGTGCGTTTTAGCAAGATTTTAAAAACCAGCACTCAGCGGTATCAGCGTCCCAGCATGAATTTGGACGATGTGGTGATTTTGCAGTATACGGGTGGCACAACAGGCGTGGCAAAGGGGGCGATGCTAACGCACGGCAATCTGATTGCCAACGTTCACCAGTGCATGACTTATGTGGCGTCTGGCTTTGAGAGACCGTATCAGCATGGCGATTACATGGTGGTGGCACTGCCTTTGTATCATATTTTTTCATTCATGGTGACCTTGCTTGGTATGAGGCTTGGTTTTGCCTTATTGATGATTCCGAATGCACGAGACTTTGACGATGTGACGGCACAGTTTGAGAAGTATCGTCCAGTATTTTTCCCTGCGGTGAATACGCTGTTTAATGCCTTGCTGCGCCACAAGGGCTTTGCGGCACTTGACCACAGCCGTTTGAAGATTTCTTTGGGTGGGGGTATGTCGGTTTTGCCATCGACCGCTGAGGCGTGGGAGAAGCTAACGGGCAATTATATCATCGAGGGCTACGGGCTGTCTGAGACTTCGCCTGTGGTGACTTTTAATCCCTTGGGGGCGTTTACAGGCAAAATTGGCGTGCCGTTCCCCTCAACAGATGTGGTCTTGCGTGATGATAACGGGCGAGAGGTCTTGACGGGTTTTTCAGGGGAGATTTGTGTCAAAGGCCCGCAAGTGATGAAAGGGTACTGGAAACGCCCCGATGAAACAGCAGCAGTGATGACGGAAGATGGATATTTTCGTACAGGTGACATCGGTGTGATGGACGAGAACGGCTATTTTAAGATTGTCGACCGCAAAAAAGACATGATTTTGGTTTCTGGTTTTAATGTCTATCCCAATGAAGTAGAAGAAGTGCTGTCAGCCAACCCTAAAGTGCTAGAGTGTGGCGTCATTGGCACGCCAGATGAACAAAGTGGCGAGGCGGTGACGGTGTATGTGGTTAGAAAAGATGACACACTGACCGCCCCCGAGCTAAAACTGTGGTCAAGAGATAAGCTGACAGGCTATAAACGCCCTCGCCATATTTACTTCGTGGACGAGCTGCCAAAATCCAATGTCGGTAAAATCTTAAGAAAAGAGTTAAGAACTCTGCATGAGTCCACAGAAAATAAGGCGTAGTGCAAGGATAAAAAGGGCGAATGATTTCGCTCTTTTTTTATGGCAAGGCAAGCAGGGGTGCGGGATTTTTTGGGCATAATAACGATTTATTGGACTTTTTTATAAAAAATATTTGGCAATTTGACAAAAATGCGGTATTTTAATGCAAGTGATAAAAATCTGCTTGTAGCATTTGACTTAAGGTCAGATACCATCAAGCCCAACCTTTTTCCATAAGCCAAAAGGAATGACGATGACAAACTTTGCTACGCCACAAGACCGTCCTTGGTTAAGTACTTATGAAAAATACGGCATTAGCCCCACCTTTGATATGCCAAAGGATACACATACACTCATGGATTCTTTTGAGGAGTATATCGCTAACGCCAGAGACAGCATTGCGTTGACGTTCATGGATAAGTCCATGACTTATGCTGAGCTTGATGAAGCGAGCCTCAAGCTTGCGGCCTATTTGCAGTCTTTGGGCTTAAACAAAGGCGACAAGGTGGCGGTGATGATGCCGAATGTGCCGCAGTATTTGATAGCGATGTTTGCCATCGTCCGTGCAGGCTATGTTTTGGTGAATGTTAACCCGTTGTATACCTCGCATGAGCTTGAGCATCAGCTAAACGACAGCGACACCAAAGTGCTGTTTATTCTAGAAAACTTCGCAAAAACCTTCGCTGATGTCGAAAACAAAGGACAAGTCAAGCACGTTGTGGTGACGGGCGTGGGGGATATGCTGGGCTTTAAGGGCTTGATTGTTAATTTTGTCTTAAAGCACGTTAAAAAAATGGTACCTGCGTATCAGATTGCCAATGCCATTGCCTTTAAAGACACGCTAAACGCTGTCTCAAAAAGCAATTATAAACGTCCTGAATTGCACATTGATGATGTGGCGGTTTTGCAGTACACAGGCGGTACGACAGGCGTGGCAAAAGGAGCAATGCTAACGCATAGAAACATTATCTCAAATATTCGCCAGTCTTATAATTTTGTCGCCACGGCGTTTCCAAATGGCGGCAGAGGGCAGTACGTGACGGTGGCGTTGCCTTTGTACCATATTTTCTGCTTTATGGTGAGCATGCTGGCGATGAAAGCGGGCTTTAGCTTGCTTCTTATCCCCAATGCGCGTGATTTCGATGATTTGACAAAGCGACACGCCAAGTACCGCCCTGCGTTCTTTATGGGGGTCAATACGCTGTTTAATGCTCTGACCAACCACGCAGGCTTTAAGTCCATCGACCACAGCAACCTAAAATTCGCCCTTGGTGGGGGTATGAGCGTCCTACCCAGCACCAGCCAAGCATGGCAGGAGATGACGGGCGTGCCGATTACTGAGGGTTATGGGTTGTCGGAAACCTCGCCTGTGTTGACTGTTAATCCACCACCTATGGGCTATACGGGAAAAATTGGCATTCCTTTGCCAATGACGGACATTAAGCTCTTAGATGATGAGGGCAATGAAGTGCCGATGGGTGAGGCGGGCGAGATTTGTGGTAAAGGCCCGCAGGTCATGAAAGGCTACTATAAGCGTGATGATGAAACTGCCAAGGTGATGGTGGGCGAGTACTTCCGCACAGGTGACATCGGCGTGATGGATGAGGACGGCTTTATTAAGATTGTCGACCGTAAAAAAGACATGATTTTGGTTTCTGGCTTTAATGTCTATCCTAATGAAGTCGAAGAAGCCATCGCTGCCCACCCGAAAGTCTTGGAGTGTGGTGTGATTGGTGTGAGTGATGGACATAGCGGCGAGGTGGTAAAAGTCTTTGTTGTGAAAAAAGATGAGACGCTTACCGTGGAGGAAATCAAAGTATGGGCGAAAGACCGCTTGACAGGTTATAAACGTCCCAAGCACGTTGAGTTTGTCAGCGAGCTGCCTAAGTCGAATGTCGGTAAGATTTTGCGTAAGGATTTGCGTAAGCTTGAGGCTGCCAAATCTGCTTAAGTTTCATTACCAAGTGCCTAAACTTGAGGTGTTGATTGACATTAAAAAGCTCACGAAAGGTGGGCTTTTTATGTTTTGGACTTGTGAAAATCGATAAAATCCAGTATGCTTAGCCCTTATTTTTAATGACGCATGACCATGAGCACACGCCTAATCGACCCCACCAAAAAAGAAGACGCACCCGACCTATCCATTCGCCCTGTCAATCTGGAGGATTATATCGGGCAGCCTGTGGTGCGTGAACAAATGCAGGTTTTTATTCAAGCGGCGAAAAACCGTGACGAGCCTTTAGATCATACGCTCATCTTTGGACCGCCTGGGCTTGGAAAGACCACGTTGGCTAATATCATCGCTCGTGAAATGGGTGGGAATCTGCGTGCCACCAGTGGACCTGTGCTGGAGCGTGCGGGGGATTTGGCGGCTATGCTGACGCTTTTGGAGGCGGGTGATGTGCTGTTTATCGATGAGATTCACCGCTTAAGTCCTGCCATCGAGGAAATTTTATACCCTGCAATGGAGGATTTTCAGCTGGATATTATGATTGGCGAAGGACCTGCGGCACGTTCGATTAAGCTTGATTTGCCACCGTTTACCTTGGTGGCGGCGACCACTCGAGCAGGGCTTTTAACGTCGCCTTTAAGAGACCGTTTTGGCATTGTACAAAGGCTTGAATTTTATAATGTGGCGGATTTGACCACCATTGTGGTACGTTCGGCACGGCTTTTGGGCATTCAGATGGATGCGTTGGGGGCGGCAGAGATTGCTCGGCGGTCTCGGGGTACGCCTCGGATTGCTAATCGTCTATTAAGGCGGGTGAGGGATTATGCTGAGGTAAAGGCGGACGGTTTTGTGACAAAGGACATTGCCGCTTCTGCATTGGATATGCTTTCGGTGGATAGAGTGGGGCTTGACCATCTGGATAGACGGTATTTACAAGTGCTGGCACATCGTTTTTCTGGAGGACCTGTGGGCGTAGAGGCGATTGCCGCTGCCATGGCAGAGGACAAAGGGACGCTGGAGGATGCCATCGAGCCGTATCTAATCCAGCAAGGCTATATCTTAAGAACCGCCAGAGGGCGTGTGCTGTCTGAGAAAGTGACGCAAGAAAATCTGTTGATTGAGGAAGATTGATTTAAAAGGTGTATTATGACTGAACCAACCATCGCCCAGCGCCGCATCATCTACCAAGCACGGCGAGGCTTAAAGGAGCTTGATTTTTATATCGACCCCTATGTAAAAAATCACTATTTAAACGCCTTGGCGGATGAGCAGGCGGTCTTTGAGCGACTTTTGGCATATGAAGACCCTGATTTGCTTTTGTTTTTTTTGGAGCAGGCAAGCCCTGAAGATGTCGAAGTGAGCAAGCTCATCGAAAAAATAAAGCAGCTAAAGCATGACTAAGCACCACCCAAGCCATTACGGTCGTCATCTTCAGACAGACGAGCTTGTCACGCTGGGTGCGTCTGAGGGTGACGTGCTTATGACCGATGAATTGGTTTTATTGGAGAGCTTGGGCGAAGATGCCCGTTTGGATACGCCTGTTTTTAGGGTGGTTTTCGGGTTTGGTGTGTTGGAGCTTGTATGTGCTGTGGGGCTGTATTTGGTCAGCTTACTGTTAATGTATGCGATGGGTGCAGTCCTGTGGCAGATGGCAGCGGTGAGTGGTGTGGCGGCGGTGTTTTTTTGGCTGGGTGCTTCACGCCCGAGGCTGTGTCATTTGACCAGTCCGCCTTGGGATAGGCTGTATGGCGAGTGGCACTGCTTGATGAATGCTGGTCATGATGAGGTAGGGGAGCTGTGGCGAGGGCGACTATTTTTTGTACAAAACTTCGGTGATGGGCTGCAACTTGGTTTTCAGATACATCACCCCACACACAGACATCTTTATGTCTTTTTAGATAGGTATGCCCTGCCAGCGCCCATGTATCAGCGTCTTAAGTCTGCCTTGAGCTTCTTTTAGGCGGTGGATTTTAAAAAAAGCTTTGCTAAATTTTCCTTACAAGTGTAAACTATCACCATGCATGATAGCCTTGCTTTTGAAGACTGAAATAAAACAACAGGAAACCCCATGAACAGCACAAAAAACAGCAGTACAGTAGAAACAACCGCACAGCCGATTGCGTGGCTTGATCGTGAAGTGCCAAGCATTAAGCAAGACCGCATTGTTCAGCCGTCTGCTGTGGAAACCGAGCCATCGACTGAATGCCCTGAATGCCATACCTTAACCACCAACACTTCTTTGATTTTTAACCAATACGTCTGCCCTGATTGCGGACATCATTTGACCATGTCTGCCAGAAAGCGTTTGGCGTGGTTTTTTGGGGGTGAGGGGGTGTTTTTGGGTGAGGAATATCAAGCCTCAGACCCGCTGAAGTTTACAGACAGTAAGCCCTACCCCGTCAGAATGATAGAAGCCCAAAAACAAACAGGCGAGTCCGAAGCGCTCTTGGTGATGACGGGCAAATTAAAAAACCTTGAGCTGATTGCCTGTGCCTTTGATTTTAAATTTATGGGCGGTTCTATGGGGTCTGTGGTGGGCGACCGCTTCGTGATGGCGGCAGAAAAAGCTTTGGCGGAGCGTAAGCCCTTGGTGTGTTTTGCGGCGTCAGGTGGTGCAAGAATGCAAGAGGGTCTTTTGTCTTTAATGCAGATGGCACGTACAGGGGCGGCGATTGAACGCTTAAGGTTGGCAGGCGTGCCGTACATTGTGGTGCTGACAAATCCCGTCTATGGTGGGGTGACGGCAAGTCTTGCCATGCTGGGTGATGTGCATATCGCTGAGCCACGGGCGATGATTGGCTTTGCAGGCAAGCGTGTCATTGAGCAGACGGTGCGTGAGGTGTTAGATGAGCCGTTCCAGCGTGCGGAGTTTTTGCTTGAAAAAGGTACGGTGGATATGGTGGTGCATCGTCATGAGCTGGTGGAAACGGTGTATCGGCTTTTGGCGAAACTCACAAAGACCGACAATATTTTTAAATAATCCTTGAAAAGCCCCACAGGATTTTAACAAGACAGTTGGGTTTTTTTATTATGTTATGTTATACTAAAGACACTCAAAATGGTTGGGTGTTTTTTATGGTGATTTAACTTCAAAAATCCCCAAAACTGTTCGCCCTTAAGCCATGCCTTCGGATGAACGGTTTTCTGTTAGGTTTCCCAAGCTCACTTTGAGCAAAAAACCTAATGTGGCGTATTTTGAGTTTAATTTACTGTATTTTTTAAGTGAACAAGGAGTGCATATGTTAAGCAATCTTAAGCTAAAAGTAGGTGCAGTTTTATTGGCAGCGTGTTTGGGCATGCCAGCTTTCGCCCAGACGCCAAGCGATGCGTCCGTAGAGAGATTTATGGCGGTGAGCGGCTTAATGGAGAATTTTGCGTCCGATTTCGAGGCGGGTTTTGTGCCATCGGCGGTTTCTTCGTTTATGATGAAGCTGGACAATGACTATCCACGCCTAGAAAAAGCCAAACGTGACAGCATTCAGGCTTTGGTCACCAAGGAGATGGAACAGATGTCTCGGCAGTTTTTGGCATTAAACCCCGAGTTTGAACAAAAAATGCGTGCATCTATCACAGAGACAGCGAAAGGCATTTATACGCAGTCGGAGCTGGAGGCGTTGACGGCATTTTATACCACCGAGGTCGGTCAGAGCGTTGCTAAAAAGCAGGCGGAGTTTAACCGTCAGTTGATGGTCAGTGCCATGCCAAGTCTAGAGCAGGCGATGTTTAATTTTAGTCAAGAAACTCAAGCACGACTAAAAGCAAAACAGCTCATGCAACAGGTCGATGAGATATTAAAAGAATGATAAGCTTAAGGGCTTAAAAACACCCCAATAGTTAGTGTTTTGGGGTGTTTTTATTTGAGATTTGATATAAAATAGTTGCATAAGCATATGCCATTTTGTTAAAACTAAACTGAGGTGGAATTGCTTATAATGGTTTAAAATCACCCATTTGCCGAATGATTGTTTTTTGGTGGTATTTTTGTTGGCAGGTGGCTTCATTTATTTTTGTCTGAATGATAGGAATTTTTATGACAAAACACGCAAAAACCGCAGTATCTTTGGCGTTATTTAGTGTCTTTTTGACGGCTTGTGGTGGCGATAAACCCGCAAGTTCGGCAGACGCAGGCACGGCACAAAGCAGCACCGCCAGCACCCAAAAAACCAAAGACCCAACCACCCTCACCATTAACAACGGGGCGGAAATTAGCTCGCTTGACCCGCATAAAACAGGCGGCGTCCCTGAATCTGCGGTGGCACGTCAGCAGTTCGTGGGTTTGACGACCACGGACGTGGACGGCAATCTCATCGGTGGCGTGGCAGAAAAATGGGAAAGTACGGATAATATCGTATGGACGTTCACCCTAAAGGATACTAAATGGTCGGACGGCTCACCTTTGACGGCTGATGATGTGGTGTTTAGTTTTCAGCGGGTGGTAGACCCAAAGACGGCTGCCAACTTCGCCAATTATCTGGTTGATGCCAAAATCGTCAATGCAGGTGACATTGTTGAGGGTAAAAAAGACAAATCTGAGCTTGGGGTGAAAAAGCTAGATGACAAGACCATCGAGATTACGCTTTCTGAGCCTGTGCCGTATTTTCCTGATATGCTGACCTATACCGCTGCCCGTATTGTGCCAAAAGCGGTGGTGGAGAAGCTAGGTGATGCGTGGTCGAAGCCTGAGAACATCGTGGTGAACGGGGCGTATAAACTAAATGAATGGATTGCAGGTGAGAAGATGATTTTCGCTAAAAACCCGTACCATTATGACGCAGATACAGTGAAGATTGATAATCTGGTGCTGCTGTTCATCGATTCTGGTAATACCGATTTTACCCGCTATACGGCAGGTGAGATTGACGTGACTTATACGGACATTCCAAGTGAGACCCTTGCAAGTGCGACTCAAGACGAAGTAAAAACGGGGGCGAGCCTTTGCTCTTATTTTTATGAAATGAACGTCAAAAAAGCCCCCTTTGATGACGTGCGGGTGCGTAAGGCATTAACCATGGCGCTAGACCGTGACCTCATCACCGAGAAAGTTTCTGCCAAAGGGGAAACGCCTGCGTATCAGATGACCCCTGCTGTCACCGCAAATAACCCCAACTACACCCCCGAGTGGGCGAAACTGACTTTAGAACAGCGTATCGCTGAGGCGAAAAAGCTCTTGAATGAGGCGGGCTATAATGAGCAAAATCCGCTAGAGTTTGAGCTTTTGTATAATACCAGTGAGAATCATAAAAAAGTTGCGGTATCGGTGCAGGCGTTGTGGCAAGAGGCGTTGGGCTTTGTGAAGGTGACCTTGGTGAACCAAGAATGGAAAGCCTACCTAGCCAGCCGCAGAAACCACGAGCATCAGATGGCACGTGCGTCTTGGTGCGGGGATTATAACGACCCTGCCACATTCTTGAATGTGATGAAGACGGGCGGTTCTGGTAACTACGGTAATTACGCCAGTACGCAGTATGATGCGTTGCTAAAAAGCTCGCTATCCACCAAGACGCTTGATGAGCGTGTGGTGATTTATAAAGAGCTAGAAACGCTGCTGGATACAGACGTGCCTAACATTTGGGTTTATCACCAAGTAAACAGTCGTGTAGTGAAGCCTTATGTGTTAAACTATTCTACCAAAGACCCGCTTGGTAACTGGCAGGCTAAATACTGGGAGCTGGCAAAATAAGCTTTACTTAGCTTAAAGGCTTAAGTGCTGAACAAATGACAAGGTTTATCTAATTAAGCCTTGTCTTTTTTAATGCCATTTTTGGCGGTGCGTTTTAGGGGAGGCGTGGATTTGGGTTTGTTTGAGGGGCTTAATTTGACGGCTTAACTTGACTTAAAAGCTTAATGGGGGTTTATGCGGGGTTTTGTAGTAATTTAACTTCAAAAATCCCCAAAGCCGTTCGCTTTTAAGTTATGTCTGCAGGCGAAACAGTTTTCCGCTAGGTTCCCTAAGCTCACTTTGAGCACAAAGCCTAGTGGGGTGTATTTTTTTAATTGGCTATATTTGCCATAAAAAGCCCGCTTGACTGCCAAGCGGGCTGTTAAGAGCGTTAGGGATTATTGGTAGCCTGCACGCTTCATGAGCATGATGGCTTTTTGTTGGTTTTGACCTGCAACAGAGACGTTGATAAAGTCTTGTTTGAAGCTGCCCCATCTTGCCACAATCGGTGCGTTGCTTGCACGGACGCTGGCAGGGTATTCGAAGTTGTTATTGGCGAATAGGGCTTGTGCTTCGTTGCTGGCTAGCCATTCGATGAATTTTTGGGCTTCGGCAGCGTTTTTGCTGTGTTTCACCACGCCTGCACCAGAAACGTTCACGTGCGTGCCTTTGGCGTTTTGGTTGGCGAAGAAGACTTTGACGTTATTTGCTACAGCAGGTTTTTGGGAAATTAGGCGACCGTAGTAATAGGTGTTGGCGATACCGACATCGCACTGTCCTGAGTTGATGGCTTCAAGCAAAGCGGTGTCGTTAGAGAAAGGCTTGGTTGCAAGGTTGGCAACCCAGCCTTTGACGGTACGCTCAGTGGCAGCTTGACCATCATTGGCAATCATGGTGGCGACCAAAGATTGGTTATAAACGTTGTTCGAGGTGCGTAGGCACAGCTTGCCTTTCCATTTGGGATTGGCTAGGTCGGCGTAGGTGGAAAGGTCGCTGGCTTTGACTTTATTTGGGTTATAAAAAATGGTTCTGGCACGCACAGATAGACCGAACCAGCGGTTTTGGGGGTCTCTTAGGTGTGAGGGAATGGCACTTTTTAGTGCAGAAGAGTTGATTGGTCTAAATAGACCTGCTTGTGCGGCTTGCCAAAGGTTGCCACCGTCCACGGTAATCAGCACGTCTGCTTTGGTGTTTTGCCCTTCGGCTTTTAATTTTTCCATCAAAGGACCAGCACGGTCGCTGACAACGGTGACTTTAATACCTGTTTTTTGTTGATAGGCGGCGGCGATGGGCTTTAGAAGTTCATCGGCACGAGCAGAATAAACGGTCAATTCTGTAGCAAAAGCAGGGCTTAGGCTGGCAAGCACAAGGCTTGATAGCAGTAACTTTTTCATGAAGTGTCCTTTTGGTGAAAAATTTAACGAACGAGTGTCAAAAAAGACATAAACTCAAACATATCATAAAGGATTTTTTTGAATTAAACAAGAAGAATTATCATTATCAATAATTTTTGCATATGTAATAACTTTTTGTTTAGCAAGTTTGGTAGGTAATTGCTGAAATTTTCGGTATAATAGTGTAAATTTTTAGTAAATTGTTGCGATTATGAAAGCTTATCTGCTGTTGTCCCGTGCTTGGTTGTTCTTTTGTGTGTTATTGGTAGTGATTCCCGTGGCGGTCATTGTGGCGGCGATTGGTGAATTCGATGCGGAAATTTGGGAGTTTTTGCTGGATTACCAGTTGCCCGTTTTGTTAAAGAATACGCTGTTTTTGGCGGTGGCGGTAGGTTTTGGCGTGGTCTTTTTAGGGGCGAGCAGTGCATGGCTTTTGGCGATGTACCGCTTTCCGCTGTCTGGCGTGCTAAAGTGGGCGATGATGCTACCCTTGGCGGTGCCTGCGTATGTGCTGGCGTTTACGCAGCTTGGATTTTTTGAGTATTCTGGCATGGCAAGTACCTATTTGCGTGAGCAGTGGGGCTTTGAGAATGGATTGCCCGACATTAGAAATGGCATGGGCGTGGCGGCGGTGATGAGCTTGGCGTTTTATCCGTACGTGTATCTTTTGGCGAAGAATGCCTTTTCTACCATGGGGACACGTGCCTTGGAGGTGGGGGCGTCCTTGGGCTTGTCGCCGTGGCGGGCGTTTTTTTTCGTGGCATTGCCGATGGCACGTCCGTGGATTGCAGGCGGGTTAATGCTGGCATTGATGGAGGTGCTGGCGGATTTTGGTACGGTGTCCATCTTTGGCTTCGAGACGTTTACCACGGCGATTTATGATGCATGGTTTGGTTTCTTTTCTCTAGAGACAGCGAAGCAGCTTGCCAGTTTGCTCATCGGTTTTGTGTTTTTGTTGGTGCTATTAGAGAGTTTGAGTAGAAAAAAAAGACGCTTTGAGCAAGCAGGACGCAGTGCCGATGTGGTACAAAAACAGCTGACGGGCGTGCGTGCGTTTTTTGCGTGTGCGTGGTGCTTGGGGATTTTAGTGGCGGGCTTTATTTTGCCCGTGGCACAGCTTTTGGCGTGGGTGGTGGATTATTGGCAGTTTGTGGATTTTTCAGCGTTGTTCGGGCAGGCGTGGCATTCTTTAGTGACGGCATTATTGGCGGCGTTTTTCGTGGCGATGGCGGCACTGTTTTTGGTGCTGGCACAGCATTATGACGGCTCAAAGCTGGCGACCGCAGGTCTAAAAGTTGCGACCTTGGGCTATGCCATTCCAGGTTCTGTGTTGGCGGTTGGGGTGTTTGTGCCTGTGGCGGCTTTGGATAATGTCCTGATTGATTGGTTGGGGCTTGAGGCGGGTTCTGCCATTTTTAAAGGGACGATTTTTGTGATGGTTTTGGCGTTGGTGCTTAGATTTTTGGCATTGGGCGTGTCTTCTGTGTCGGCAGGTTTTGCCCGTGTGAAGCCCTCTTATGTGGAGGCGGCACAGTCTTTGGGTGTGGCGGGCTTTGGCATGTTAAAATCTGTGTATGTGCCACTGTTAAAGGGGTCTTTGGGGGTGGCGCTTTTGATGACCTTTGTGGATGTTATGAAAGAGATGCCGATTACGCTGATGATGCGTCCGCATGATTGGGATATGTTGTCGGTGCGGATTTATTCGTTCACGATGGAGGGTATGTATGACAGAGCGGCACTGCCTGCTTTGATTATCGTGCTGGTGGGGCTTGTGCCTGTGATAGGATTTTCTAATATCGGGCAGCAGCGTTTAAAGAAAGCAGACATTGATATGCCAAGCCATGACGCTTCGGCTAAATGATGCGGTTGACGTGACAAAAAACATAAGGGGCGAATATGAAACTTTTGGTAGAGAATTTGGCGGTTGCTTTTGATGGCAAAAGTGTGTTTAGTGAGGTGTCTTTTGGGCTGGGCGAGGGGGAGATTGCTTGTCTGCTTGGGCGGTCTGGCTGCGGAAAGACGACGGTACTGCGTGCGATTATGGGATTTTGTACGCCGCAGGCAGGGCGGATTTCTTTGGACGGGGCGGCACTGTTTGATGAAAAAACGAACACCCCCGCCCATCTTAGGAACATTGGCATGGTGTTTCAGGATTATGGGTTGTTTCCGCATTTGACGGTCGCAGATAACATCACTTTTGGTATCAAATCCTTATCAAATCATGAAAAAAAATCACGCCTAGATGAGCTTTTGACACTCATCGATATGGTGGATTTCGCCAGCCGCTACCCCCATGAACTATCAGGCGGACAACAACAAAGGGTGGCATTGGCACGTGCTTTGGTCCCACGCCCAAGATTGCTTTTGCTTGATGAGCCGTTTTCTAATCTTGATGTTAATTTGAAGGCAAGTTTATCTTTTGAGGTGCGGCAACTTTTGAAAAAAGAGGGTGTCAGTGCCATTTTGGTGACGCATGACCAAGCCGAGGCATTTGCCATGGCGGACAAGGTTGGGGTGATGGCGGACATGAAACTGCACCAATGGGCAAGCCCAAGCGAGTTATACGCACGCCCTGTGAGTGCTGCGGTGGCAAGCTTTGTCGGAGAGGGGGTGCTTTTGCCTGCTGAGATTATCGATACCAAGTCCGCCAAAACCGCCATTGGCATGCTGCCATGTGCCAACGCTCATGCGTTTTCTGTGGGTGAGCAAGTGACAATGCTGGTGCGTCCTGAGGCGGTGAGTCTTGTGCCTGTGCAGACAGCCGCTGCGGTGATGACGCTTCAAAAACAGCTGTTTTTGGGTGGGCATTGGCTGTGCACGCTGTCGCACGCTTCTGGGGCGTCCTTAACGGTCAGGCTGCCTGCGACTTCGTCTTTTGAGCTGGGGGAGACGGTGGGTGTCGACGTCAGTTCAGGCTGGGCGGTGACTGGTCTTTCCTAGCGGGATTTGTTAGAATATCAATCGCCTTTTGTGAATTGATGTGCTTGATTATGAATATTAAAAATACCGCCCAATTTATGCCTTTAAAGTCTGTGCAATCTGCCTTTCGGCTGACGTTATGTCTGTCTGTATTCAGTCCTTTGGCATATGCCCATGCAACGCCCAATCTTCTTGACCCCCCAAAAGCAGCGTCCGCCTTTGCTGAAAGCCCTTTTTCCATCAGTGATGAGCAGATAAAAAAAGCGAGCGAAGCAACCACATGGCGAAGACTGCTGTTGTTAAAAAAAGACAACACCAGCGACATTCGTCATGCGGATTTTTTCTTTAGTGATATGCACGGGGGTACACCCATCGATCCTGCTGCTGAGCTAAAGGCGGTGCTGAGTGCGTGGCAAGCAGGTGATGAGCGGGTGTGTCAGTTCGTTGCACGCACGCTGTGGTTAAAAAATACGTTGGGCATTGACGCACCTTTGCCTGTGTGTGCGGATTTTTCGGCATGGCAGGCACGTCTTTCGCCAAGCCATTTGTCTTTGATATTTGCAGATGAGCACCCGAACAATCTGGCTTCAGGTTTTGGGCATACGTTGATGAAGCTTGAGGGTGCGGACGGTCATGATACTGCCATTAACTACACTCCGAGCTACGGGGCAACCGACAACCCTGCCGTTGGGGCGATGAAGTCTTTGACGGGGGGATATGTCGGCGTGATGGAGATTTTACCGTTTGCCCAAAAAAACAGTGATTATCGGCATAAGGACGAGCGGGACATTTGGCAGTATCGTTTTAATTTGACGTCTGATGAGCTGGATTTTTTAATCCGTCATATTTGGGAAGTTAAGGATATGGCACGTCCGTATTTTTTAACCCATGACAACTGTGCCACGGAGATTTTAAGGCTTTTGGACGTGGTGCGGGCGGATTTATCCTTAACAGAAGCGATGGGCAACATCGTGACCCCTGCCAAGGCAGCTGCACTGGTGGATAAGGCGGGGTTGGTGGATAAGACGGAATTTTTCCCCTCGAATGCCACCCTTCGTCAAGCAGCCGCAAATGATGCATCTGCCACGTTAAATCCACGCTACAACCCCGTTCATGCCAGCGGCATTCACCGTTTAAGCTTATATGGGAAAAGCGGTGATGCCAGCGGTGACGGGGTGGGCGTGTCACTACGCTCTGCCTATAAAGACCTTTTGGATAGACCTGATGGCGTGCGTCAGTACACGGATTTGAGTATTTTATCGGCGGATTTGTTTTATAATGATGAATTAAAATTAAATGAAGCTGTGCTAATTAGTCACCGTGGCTATAATCCTGTAAACAGTGAGAAAGCCTATGATGGCAAAGCACACGGGCTGCACTTAAGATTGACACAAGTCAGTGATGGGCAGGACAAAGAGACGCCCCGTGAGCATTTGGTGTTCCATGGCTCTATGGAACGGGGCAAGTCTTGGGTCGTTGGGCGTGGGCAGGGCGGTGATTTGCCTGATGGGTTGTGTTATGCTTTGGGTTTTGGGGCGGCTGAGGTGGGTCGCATTGCTAAGGGTTATCGTGTGGGCGTGGGGGCGAATGTCGGCTGCGTTTACCAAAAATCCGAGCGTTGGCGTGTGTCAGGCGAGCTGTCTTTGCCTTACTGGACGCATCAAGGTCGTGATGGCGTGCAGTATTTTGCACCAAAAGCCACGCTTAAGACCCAGTATGATTTAAGCCCCAGTACCGCCCTGCGTTTAGAAAGTAGTCATGAGTGGCTAGACAACGGTGAGAATAGCAGTTTAAAACTGGGTGTTTTAAGATATTTTTAAAAATCATTTCATGTATTCAACCTAAAATACACCCTATCAGATTTTTCGTTCGGTGGGCTTGGTGTGGTTAAAAAACCATTTTTAGTCGCAGGGAAGCTTAAGAGCGGTGGTTTTAAGATTAAAACATGATAAAAAAGCCAAGCAAATGCTTGGCTTTTTCTTCGCTTTTTTTTGCGATACTTGGCAAGGATTAACCCTCGCCGTCGCCCTCTGGAATGTCGCCATCGGACAGCTCGAAGTCTGTGCCATCGCCCTCTGGAATATCTCCATCAAGCAAGTCTGACAGCTCGCTGGCAGGGGTATCATCGGTGATGTCGACGATTTTTTGGCTTTGGGCTTTGCTTTTTGAGCGATTACCTTCTGTGACCCACTGTATGGGTTTGCCCGCCAGATGGCTACGCATGAATTCTGTCCAGACGGGCAGGGCGGCCACACCACCGTACTCTCTTTTTCCTAGGGGTTTTGGGTCATCAAAGCCAATCCACACCACGGTCGCACTGGTTGGGTGCACCCCTGCGAACCAAGCATCTTTGGCTTGGTTGGTTGTTCCTGTTTTTCCACCGATGTCCGAGCGTCCGACGGCTTGGGCTTTTTTACCTGTACCGCTGGTGATAACTGCACGGAGCATTTCTGCCATATTATAGGCGGTTGATGGCGATAGAATGCGGGGAGCTTGCTCAGCAGCGGTGTACTGCACAGCGGATTTCGGCGCTAGGCGGAAGACTGAGCTTTCACCGACACGGCTTGTGCTAATGGCTTCTTTTGTGTTTTCTGCGTTTTCTTCTTTGGCTTTTTCTGCTTTTCTCTCAAAGCCTTTTAGGAGGTCGGCATTGGTCTTATCAAGGCTGCTGTTGTAGCATAAAGCACAGGCTTGTAAGGGGTTGGCTTGGTAAACCAAGTCGTTTTCGAAGTCGTAAATCCGCTCAATGAAATAAGGCTGAATGCGATGTCCACCGTTGACAAAGGCGGTATAAGCCGTTGCCATCTGTAGGGGTGTGGCGTCAGCCGCCCCCAGTGCCAAGGCAGCACCCTCGGGTAGGCGGTCTTTTTCAAGTCCGAAATTCGTTAGCATGGCGTGGACTTGGGCAGTGCCTGTACCTAAAAAGACACGAATGACGGGAATGTTTCTTGAAACCGCCAAGGCTTGTACCATTGACATGCCGCCACGGAATGAACCGTCTGCGTTTTTTGGCTGCCAGCTGCCGATACGTAGTGGTGTGTCCGATAAAATGCTGTTCGGGGTGTATTTTTTACTCTCAATGCCTGCAGCATAGACCAAGGGCTTGATGATAGAGCCTGGCTGGCGGTAGCCTTGCGTGGCGCGGTTGAAGCGGCTGTGGTTGTAATGAAAGCCGCCCACCAGTGCGATGAGCGCCCCGTTTTCGGGATTTAGGGAAACAAGTGCGCCTTGTACTTTTGGGATTTGCGCTAATTGCCAGTTGTTGTCAGATTTTACCACCCGCACGATGTTATCTACTTTTAGGCGTCCTGCCCCACGCAAGGTGATGGTTTCGCCAGTGTTTAAGACTGCCTCGTAGGTGCCGCCTTGAAGTGCTTTGGTGATTTGGGCGGGGTAGATGTCGTCATAACGCTGCAGGGCTTTGATGTTGCCTGTTTCTGCTTCCACGCTGCTTGCCCCTCGCCAGCCGTTACGTTTGTGGTAGGCGTATAGACCATTTCTCAGGGCTTTTTCGGCGGATTGTTGGGTTTTACTGTCTACGGTCAGCTGTACTCGCCAGCCGCTGTTCATGACGCCTGCACCATAACGGTCAACGAGTGCGGTACGTGCCATTTCTGCCAAATAGGGCATATTTAAGTCCAGACGGTCTTGGTACATATTTAGGGTGACTTCACTGGCGATGGCGGTGTCATAATCTGCTTTTTTAATGTAGCCTTGGCTCAGCATACGCCCTAAAATCCAGTCACGGCGTTCTAAAGCACGTTTGGGATTGATGACGGGGTTGAACTCAGAGGGGGCTTTTGGTAGTCCTGCTAACATTGCCATTTCTGCTAAGGTCAGTTCGTTGAGTTCTTTATTATAGTAGCGTCTTGCTCCTGCCTTGATGCCGTACGCCCCTTGACCAAGGTAGATTTTATTGACATATAAAGTCATGATTTCGTTTTTGGTCAGTTCATTTTCGATGCGTCTTGCTAAAAACATTTCTGTAAGTTTACGTTCAAAGGTCTGCTCAGGACTTAAAAAGTAGTTTTTTGCCACTTGCTGAGTGATGGTCGAGCCGCCTGTTTGTTGTCCACTTTCAGAGACCATCTGAGTGATGGCACGTCCAAGTCCTTTGACGCTGATGCCACTATGTTCAAAAAAGCTGTCATCTTCCGCCGCCAAAAACGCATTGATGAGGTCTTTTGGTAAGTCCTCATAGGAGATGGGCATGCTGTAGGTGTTACCGTATTGACCAATGAGTTTATTGTCGGCGGTGTAGATTTGTAGGGGCATTTCTAGTGGCATGGTTTTTAGATCGCTGGTTTTTGGTAAACCAGGTTCGATATACATTGCCATACCGTAAAAACCGATGGGAAATGCCAACACCAAAATCAAAATTAGGCAGAAAGTTGCCCAAAAAAGACGCAAAATGATGGAAATCGGACGAACGGTAGAAAATTTTTGAGACATAGCAGTTACAAAGGGTTAAAAATTTTGATAATTGGTGTATTATACTACTTGTAAAAAAAATGCGTTATAAAAAATGTGTAACGAGGCGAAAAAAGCCGTTTTTTGGTTAATTTTTGCCAAATCTGCCTATTTTTTCTGATAATTTAGGTTGTATAGTTGCTTTTTATAACAGAATGTTACATACTACACATAACTGATGAAAAAGTGTCTTATTGTGAACTAAGAGACACACTTGGTTGATTATTATTTGGTATAAGGAATAAAGTCTGTGAGACTATTCACTCCCAAAGGGCGACATCTGGTTGGCTTGGATGTCGGCACCACATCGGTCAAGCTCGTAGAATTGGCAAGACAGGGCGGACAATTCGCTCTAAAGTCGTACGGGATTGAGCCATTAGAGCCAGGTTGGGTGGTTGATAAAACCATCGTTAATACAGAGGCGGTCGGTGAGGCGATTGCTCGTTTAGTGCGTCGCTCAAATGCGTCTGCCAAAGATGCAGCCACAGCAGTTTCTGGCTCAGCGGTTATCACGAAAATCATTGATATGGATAGCAATCTCAATGATACAGAGCGTGAAACGCAAATTCGTTTAGATGCTGAGCAGTACATTCCTTATCCGCTTTCTGAGGTGAACTTGGACTTTGAGGTGCTAGGACCTTCTATGATGGGTGACCATCTGGTGCGCGTGCTTCTGGCGGCGTCTCGTTCTGAGAACGTAGACCAGCGTGTTGAGGCGTTGAGCATTGGTGGCTTAACCACGAAAGTTATGGACATCGAGTCTCATGCGGTTGAGCGTGCGTTCGCTTTGATTGTTGATGCCTTGCCAAACCAGCCTGAAATTGTGGCATTGATTGACATCGGTAATACTCAGACCACTTTGCACATTGCAAAAGATGGTGAGTTTATCTATAGCCGTGAGCAGGCATTCGGTGGTGCGATGCTGACGGAAGCCATTCAAAGTCGCTACGGTTTGACCTATGAAGATGCGGTGGCGGCTAAGCGTGATTCTAGCTTGCCTGAGGGTTATCATGAGGAAGTGTTGCTACCTTTCTTGGAAAACGCCGTGCAACAAATCAGCCGTTCTTTGCAGTTTTATTTCTCATCAAGCCAATACAATAACGTAGACCACATCGTGCTATGTGGTGGCACAGCGGCATTACCAGGGCTTGCCACGATGGTGCAGCAACGTATGGGTGGTCAGGTAAGCATCGCAAACCCACTATTGAGTATGAACATCAATAGCCGTATTGATGCACACCAGCTAAACCTAGACGCACCAGGCTTGATGGCAGCGTGCGGACTGGCTTTAAGGAGTTTTGACTGATGGCTCGTATTAACTTACTCCCTTGGCGAGAAGAAGAACGGCAACGTAAAAATAAAGAATTTATGGTGCTTGCTTCGGCGGTCGCTGCGATGGCGGCGCTGGTGGTTTTGGCGGGCTTGATGTTATTAAATAACGACCTAAGCAACCAAAACGCTGCCAACGAACGTATCAAGAGCGAAAACGCACGCATGGACGGTGTTTTGACAGAGATTGCCGACCTTGAACAGCAAAAAGAGCAGATGATTGCTCAGATTAAGGTCATTCAAGATTTGCAAGGTCACCGTTCTGTGCCTGTACGCGTGTGGGACGACATCGCTCGTGCTGTACCGCAGGCCATGTACTTGGTGGGTATCAAGCGTGAAGGCAATACCATAACCCTTGCAGGATTTGCGGATAACCCGAATGTTGTATCTCAGTTAGTGCGTAATTTGGACTCTAGCCCTTGGCTTGCCAACTCTGGTGTACCAAACATTCAGACAGACATTGAAGCATATGGCTCCTTGATTCGTGAAAGAATTAGAGAAGTAGCAAAAAGTTTCGGTGCTACCGAATCTACCAGACCTGATTATCCTGAAGATAACTATATACAGTTTACAGTAACAACGCAGGTAAAAGCTGACGAGCCGACCAATACTGACCCAAGTCTGGCAACTGACGGCACTGCAGCAGTACAACCACCATCAGGATTAAATTCAGCTGCTGCGAATTTGGCACCGTCAGCTGAGTCGATGTCAGCAGATGGACAGCCTGCACAGCCACAAGCAGCAGCGCCACAACCCGCACAACCTACGGCTGCACCTGCAGGTGATGCAATGTCAGCGCCAGTTGCAGCGCCAACAGAGGTACCCGCGGGTGATGCGATGTCAGCTCCAGTTGCACAACCCACTGAAGTTCAGCCAGCGGCAGGAGGACAATAATTATGAAGTTGACACGTAAAAAGCCTGTAAAAAAGACCGGTAAAAAATCAGTGGTTAGCGCTAAAAAGAAGCAGTCTTTTGATTTTAAGTCGTTTCAAAATAGCTTAAACTCGCTTAACAAAGATAACTATGGTAGTGCGCCATTAGCAGTACGTCTGTTTATTATCGCTATTTTGGTGGGTTTTATTCTGTTGTTGTCATGGCTCCTACTAATTAAGCCAAAAATGGAAGAGATTACGGCTGCTGAGGCGCAGCAAGAGACGCTTTTGACTGAATATAAAGAAAAAGAAGCAAAAGCCCGTTATCTTGATGAATATAAAGATCAAGTTGCCCAAATGGAGCTAGAGTTTTCTCAGTTGTTGGACCAGCTGCCAAAAGATACCCGAGTTTCTGAGTTGATTGAAGGCATTAACATGGTCGGTAGTGGTAGCGGTATCCGCTTCCAAGACATCTCTGTGACTGATGAAGTAGAGCAAGAGTTCTTTATTGAGCAGCCAATTGACATTAAAGCGGTAGGTGAATACCATCAGTTTGGTGATTTTATTACGGGTATTGCTGCTTTGCCTCGTATCATTACCATGCATAACTTTACAATTATAAATCCGCAACCGAGCTTGGAGAATATGCCAGAGTTGGAACTGGTGTTAAGTACCAAAACTTATCGTGCTAAGCCATCAGCGGAAGAAGTTGAGGCAGCGGCAGCAGCGGCAGCACCAGCTGAGGGAGGTAATTAATGACAACAACCACATTAAAAGGCTTGGCTGCTCCAATTTTGGCGGTTTTACTGCTGTCAGCGTGTAGTGACCGCATGGGCGATGCCGAGCAAAAGATGGCGGATATCAGAAATCAGCCTGCTGCACCTGTGGAGGCATTGCCTGCACCGCAACCTGTTGAGGATTTTGTGTACAGTGCTGGTAGTTTGCGTAGCCCCTTTTTGGCGTACAGTCTCATCAATAAGCAAGCGCAAGTTGAGCAAAATGCAGGCATTCAACCAGATTTAAGCCGTGCAAAACAGCCAATGGAAGCTTATGAGCTTGCTGAGCTTGTTTATATGGGTCGCATTGTTGCGCCTAATGGTAGAGCCTATGGCTTGGTGCAGTTGCCTGATGGCCTCATTAGAGAGGTTCAGGTGGGTGAGTATATGGGTAAAAATGATGGTCGTATTTTGGAAATCACACCAACCCAGATTAACCTAGAAGAGATTGTACCAGATGGACGTGCGGGCTTTGTTTATAAGCGTACGCCTTTGATAACGCCAAATTAACCAATTGACCTATGAGAGGAATCAAAATGACATTACGTAGCACTAAAAAGGCCGCCTTTGCGTTCTCTGCATTGGCAATTGGTGTCGCAAGCTTATCAACCCAAGCCTTTGCTAATCAAATTCAAGGTATCACTGCAAGCCAACCTTCATTTAATGTAACCCAGTTGCGTATTAACTTTGATGGTACGCCAACAGTGCCTGTTGCTTATCAACAAGCAGGCTCAAATCAGTTGGCATTGGATTTTAACCAAGTGGGTAGTACCTTGGCACGTAGCACAGCCGTTAATACGGGTGTGGTTAGTGATGTGACTGCGGTGACCAGTGGCACAACCACGCGTTTGCTTGTTGATCTAAATTCAAATGCCACTTTCACTCATCGTATTGAGGGTAATCAGCTGGTGCTTGATGTGATTGACTTGGGTGCAAGCTCACCTGTAACGCCAGCACCGCAAGTGATGAATGTGACAGTAAATCCGCTATTATCACCAAGCAATGCTCAGCCAAGCCGTGGTGCAACTGAGGGTATTTCAGCGGTTAATTATTCACCAAGCGGTGCAGGCGGCAATGTTACAATTACGCTAACCAATGAAAATATTCCTGTTGATGTACAGCGTCAAGGGAATAAAATTGTTGTTCGTACGACAGGTGCAGTATTGCCACGTCATTTGCTACGCCGTCTAAATGCAGGTGGCTTGGTTTCAAGTATTGATGCGGCTAACCAAGGTCAAAATGGCGTTTTAACCATCAATATGTCAAATGACTATGAATACCAAGCATATCAATCAGGTTCTCAGTTGCACATTAGCGTAAAACCCGCACAAATGTTGCGTGAGCCTACCATTGAGGAGCGAGTGTACCGTGGCGAGCCATTGTCTATGGAATTCCAAGATGTGCCTGTGCGTACAGCACTCGATGTTTTAATGGGCTTCTCAGGAAAGAACATTGTGGTGTCTGATAATGTTCAAGGTAACATTACCTTGCGCTTGATTAATGTGCCATGGGATCAGGCTTTGGATATTATTTTGAAAAGTCGTGATTTGGATAAGCGTGTCAATAACGATGTTATTTTGGTTGGCCCTGCCAAGCAATTAGCTGAGCAAGAAGCTGCTGAACTAAAAGCAGCGACTGAGATTAAAGAGCTAGAGCCTCTACGTACTGAAAATATCCGTCTAAGTTATGCTAAGGCTGAGACTGTGTTTGAGCTGTTTGAAAAAGCAGCGACTAACAGTTCAAGCAATAACAATGGCAATACCAATCAATCTTCTGGATTGCTATCATCACGTGGTTCTATTTTGATGGATTCTCGTACCAATACTTTGATTGTAACAGATACCAGTGCAAGTATTGCTAATATCCGCAAAATGCTTGAGGCGATTGATATCCCTGTGGGTCAGGTGATGATTGAAGCACGTATCGTAAACGCCACAGATACCTTCTCTAAGAGCATGGGCGTAAGATGGGGCGTGTTATCTGCTAACAATGATATGACCATTGGTGGTAGTGATACAACCTTGTGGGATTTGCGCGCTCCACGTACTGCAGGTGAGGCACCGACTATCACACGTCCAAGCAATCTAAACGTAGATTTGGGTGTAACGAACCCAGCAGGCCGTATTGCTTTTGGTCTTTTGAGCATTTCTGATACCTTACTTGATTTAGAGCTATCAGCGATGCAGGCAGACCAGCGTGGTGAGATTATTTCATCGCCAAAAGTTCTGACAGCGGATAAGCAAAAAGCCAGAATCTTATCGGGTCAAAAGATTCCTTATGCGACTTCTGCGTTAAACGGTGCAACAACCATTACTTTCGTGGACGCAGCATTGGTACTAGAAGCCACACCGAACATTACGCCAGATGGTCGTATTGGTCTTGAGCTTTTAGTGAGCAACGGGCGTCCTGCGACAGCAGTGAACGGTTCAATCGCAGTTTCTGAGGACTCTGTAGAAACCAACGTTATCCTAGAAGATGGTCAAACCGTGGTGTTAGGTGGCGTCTTTAGAAATACAACCAATAACAACATAAATAAAGTACCGTTCTTGGGTGACTTGCCTTATGTGGGTCGTATGTTCAGAAATGAAAACCGCACCAATGAAAAGCAAGAGCTACTTATCTTCATCACGCCAAAATTGGTTAGCAATGGTGTAAGCCGTATTAACTAATCTCATGAATGTTGATGTATTAAAAAAGCGGGCAATGTCTCGCTTTTTTAATACGTGATTTTTGGATTTATGAATAGTGTGGACTTGGTGGTGTGTGTTGCTTTTGTAAAAATAAAAATGATGGGGCTATAGTAGATTACACAATGTGATATACTACAAATATGAAGATAACCCGTT
>JAUNEE010000082.1 GCA_030525705.1 Moraxella sp. | reverse complement strand
TCGCCAAAGTCAAAGACTTTTAATTTGTTAAAACTTGCCATCTCGCCTTTGTTTTGGCGGTCAAGTCGGCATTCGTCCAGCACATTTTCGCCCACAAAGCCCAAATCCGCCACACCATCAAACACAAGGGCTGGAATGTCATCGTCTCGCACACGAAGTAGCTCAATGGGCATATTTTTGGCATAGACAATCAGGCGGTCTTTGTTGTAGTGAAATTTGATACCGCAGGCTCTTAAAAGCTCTTGGCAGTCCTCGCTAAGTCTGCCTGATTTTTGAATGGCGATTTTTAGGCGGTCGGTCATTGTGTATCCTGTTGATTTTAAATGATTATTCAATGTTTTTTTCAAAACAAAACCCCTTAAAAGTTGCCTTTCAAGGGGTTGAAATTTGATCTTATCATCGCCTTGAAAGTCGTCTCTTTCAGGCACAACAAAACACCCAAAAGATTAGGGGGTGTGATGATGGTGATGATTTTTTAGTACGAAGTCCATAGTTTTAAGCGTCATTCATAAGATAAAATAGGTTAATATTTGTATCCTACTAAAAAATTTTCTAAATTGCAAGAAAAATTTTTATATTTTTAAAAATCAATTCCAAAAAGTTGTCTATACAAATTTCTACCCAAAACACACCACGCCCAAAACCACCCCCTTATCCGCCCCTGTTACACTTGGCAAATTGGCAGGTTGTCCCAAAATGGTTTGGCGAGCCAGCCACGCAAAACAGACACTTTCCACCCAAGTCGGGGCAAGCCCTACGCTGTCGGTGGTATTGATGTGCCAAGTGGGCAGATGGGTTTGTAATCTTTCTAGCAACAAGCCATTGTACGCCCCGCCGCCACACACATATAAGTGATTGATTTGTTTACTAAATTTACCAATCTCACGCCCTGCGGTCAAGGCGGTAAATTCACACAAAGTGGCTTGCGCATCTTGAGGCGAAGTATCAAAGTTTGTTAAAATGCTGTCCAACCATTTCAAATTAAAGTCTTCTCGTCCTGTGGATTTTGGGGCGGGTTGGCTTAAAAATGAGTGTTTTAATAGCTCATTTAACAAAGGCTCGTCAATCTTACCACCCCTTGCCCAGTCGCCATTTTTATCGTAATTTTTCCCCAAATGACGAGCCGTCCAGCCATCCATCAAAAGGTTGGCAACGCCCGTATCATAGCCGATGACTTCATCGCCCAAAACGGTAATATTGGCAATCCCGCCCAAATTTAGCACCACCGTTTGACTGTTGTTATCGTGTTTCACGTGAAACATTGCCTGATGGAAGGCAGGCACAAGTGGCGCACCTTGTCCGCCCACCGCCATATCCCGCCTACGAAAGTCCGACACCACCGTAATGCCCGTCCGCTCGGCAAGAATGTTGGGGTCAAGAAGTTGCAAGCTAAACCGCCATTCGGGGCGGTGGCGAACGGTCTGCCCGTGTATGCCAATGGCGACCACTTCATCGGGCAAAATGCTCGCTTTTTCAATAAGTTCTGTTACCGCCTGTGCGGATAATTCGCCATAAAGACGACTTGCCAAACCCCAAAAGTCTAATTCGCTAAACTTTTCAAACTCGCCTTGTGCTAGGGCATTTGTGCCGTTGGGTGTGCAAAGGGCGATTAGGATTTGATGAAGTTCTTTGGGAAAATCTTTGCTGTGCGTGGCAATCAAGTCCACTTTCAAGCCATCATCGTCATTGAATTGACAAAGCACCAAATCAAGCGCATCAAGGCTTGTGCCACTCATTATGCCAATGTAGAGTCCGTTTTGACTGTCGTCAATCAAATCAAATTGAGGGTCGGATTGGGCGGAAAGTTCGTTTAAAAGCTCATCAAAATTGGTGGTCATTGTGTGTTTTTCCAAATTAACAGCAAGTTAAATTTTATCATAATTTTCAATGAAAAAACTGCTATAATAGAAAAAATCTGTGTTATATAGGAACCCCTAAATGTCATTTAAATCCCCCCAAGAACAACTTGAAATCCTAAAACGAGGCGTGGTTGAAATTTACTCCGAAGAAGATTTGTTAAAAAAACTCGCTTTGGGTCGCCCTTTGCGTATCAAGCTGGGTATGGACCCCACCGCCCCTGACTTGCATTTTGGGCATACGGTGGTGTTAAACAAACTGCGTCATTTTCAAGATTTGGGACACGAAGTGCTGTTTTTGATTGGCGATTACACCGCTCGCATTGGCGACCCATCTGGCAAAAACACCACCCGTCCGCCCCTATCCGAAGAAGATGTGAAGCGTAATGCTCAAACCTATGCCGAGCAAGTCTTTAAAATCCTAGACAAGGACAAAACCAAAATCGTCTTTAACTCTGAATGGTTCTCCAAAATGTCGGCAGGTGATATGATACAGCTTGCTAGTCAGCTGACCGTATCAAGAATGCTAGAACGAGATGACTTTTCTAAGCGTTATAAAAGTGAAACGCCCATCGCCATTCACGAATTTTTATACCCCCTTGTACAAGGCTATGACAGCGTGGCGATGGAAGCCGATGTGGAAATTGGGGGTACTGACCAGACCTTTAATGTGCTGATGGGTCGTACTCTACAAGGGCGTTATGGCAAAGAACCGCAAGTGTGCCTGACAATGCCCCTGCTGGAAGGCTTGGATGGTGTCCAAAAAATGTCCAAATCGCTAGGCAATTACATTGGCATTACCGACCCTGCGGGCGTGATGTACCAAAAGATTTTGTCAATGCCTGATACACTCATTCCACGCTATTTTGAGCTACTAAGTTTTAAGCCGATGAGTGAAATTAACGCCTTGCTTGACGAGATGGCAAACGGTCGTAACCCCCAAGAAATCAAAAAAATCTTGGCGTATGAACTCATTGAACGCTTTCACGACAAGGAGTCTGCTGAAAACGCCCATAAATCGGCAGGTAATCGCTTGGCAGATGGCGAATTGCCGATTGATTTGCCAGAAGTTACCTTAACCATTGATGCTGACAAACTCTTTATCGCTCAGCTCTTAAACCAAGCAGGACTGGTCAAAAACTCCGCGGCAGCCAAAGACGCCCTAAAAAACGGCTCGGTCAAGGTGGACGGTGCTGTTGTTGGGACAGATTTTGCCATTGAAAAAGGGCAAACGGTGGTGGTACAGGCAGGGAAGAAGGCGTTTGCTAGGGTGAGTGTGTTGTAATGAATTGCAAGATTGAGATTTTAGGTGTAATG
>JAUNEE010000081.1:2329-3217 GCA_030525705.1 Moraxella sp. | reverse complement strand
CTTCGTCAGCGTGAGCTTGACCGCCTAAAATTACTTAAAAAGGCACTGTTACAGCAGATGTTTGTGTAGGGGGTATGATGAAACCGCCTTTTACGGTTAATAATGCGATTTTAAATTTGCTGGTTGCCATTTCACAAAAATTTGGCTTTTTGCAATTTGATTACGAACGCAATCTACATCTAAGACGACAAAACCGCCTAAAAAGCATTCAGGCTTCTTTGGCGATTGAAAACAATTCATTAAGCCTAGAACAGGTGAGCGATGTAATTGACGGCAAAGCAATCTTTGCCCCACCAAAAGACATCAAAGAAGCAAAAAATGCCTATGATGCCTATGATGCAATGATGAATTTAAACCCTTATAGCGTGCAGGATTTTTTGACCGCTCATCATCTGATGATGAAAGGCATTATCAAAGACGCTGGAATGTTTAGAAGTGGCGATGTGGGTATCTTTGATGGCGGAGGTGGTTTGGTGCATATGGGGGCAAGACCGCAGTTTGTGCCAAAACTTGTGTCAGATTTGTTTGCTTGGGCAAAACAAGACGACACACCAATTTTGGTAAAAAGTGCAGTGGTGCATTATGAACTTGAAGTTATTCACCCATTTTCTGATGGCAATGGGCGTATGGGTCGGCTGTGGCAAAGTGTGATGCTAAGTCAGTTTAACCCCCTATTTGCGTGGCTACCTGTAGAGACGATGGTCTATGAAAATCAGCACGGCTATTATGAAGCCCTTAGAATCTCGGACAAGCACAATGATTCTACGGCGTTTATTGAATTTATGCTAACGATGATTGAGCAGACTTTGGATAAATACACGGTCGCTCACACCGCCATAAGCGATAAAATGGGCGATAAAATGAAAATCTGGCAAACAAAATCCCTTA
>JAUNEE010000081.1:0-2319 GCA_030525705.1 Moraxella sp. | reverse complement strand
AAATGGGCGATAAAACCCAAGCACTCTTTACCCAAGTAGAGCAGTATCTTGCCAGACATTCGCACATCAGTAGCCGTGAAGCTCAAAGACTGCTGGGCAAATCAGCCTCCACTGTTCGCCGTTATTTTGCACAATGGGTAACAGATGGCTTACTAGAAGCAGTGGGCGAAAACAAACAGCGGATTTATCGGCTAAGCCAAGAAAAAAAAGGGGGAAGTAATGACAATTTTTAACCAATTAGACCAAATGCGAGCTGTGTTAAACGAACATCGCCCCTTGCACGCCGATATTTTGCGTGAAATCCAAGACGATTTGATGATTAAATACAATCACGAGTCTAACGCCATAGAGGGCAACAGCCTGTCTATCTTTGAGACCCGTGTGTTGCTTGAAAGTGGCATTACCGCAAACGGCAAGCCCTTTAAAGACCATTTGGACATTTTAAATCATCAAGAAGCGATATTTTATTTATCTGATTTGGTGCGTGAAAATGCCCCCTTGTCGGATAAAGTCATCAAAGATTTTCATTATCTCATTTTACAAAAAACCAAAAATGAGGCAGAGGCTGGCACTTACCGCACAATGCCTGTGGTGATACAAGGGGCGGAACATACACCGCCACAGCCGTATTTGGTTGAACCACAGATGACGGATTTGATAGCGTGGAATGACGAGCGACTGGGTAAGATGAATGATGTACAGCGGATTGCCATTTTGCACAGTCGTTTTGTGGGCATTCATCCTTTTATTGATGGCAATGGGCGAACAGGTCGGCTGATTTTAAATTTGGAGCTGATGAAAGCAGGTTTTCAAGTTTGTATTTTAAAGGCGGACAGGCGTGCCGACTACTATCGTGCCTTGTCGCTTGCCGATAAGGGCGAGTATGGGCATATTTGTGAATTTGTGGCACAAGCAACTTATGAGACGATGAAACGCACTTTGCAAATCATTGGGGTTGATTTTTGATTTTTAACTTTTAATTTAACTTTATTTTTTAATCGGAGAGCATTATGAGCAATATCCAATCCATTACCAGCAAACTGTGGGCAATGGCAAATGAACTGCGTGGCACAATGGACGCATCAGAATATAAAGATTATATTTTGGCGTTTATGTTTTATCGCTACCTATCCAAGCACCAAGAGCAGTATTTGCTAGACAACGACCTTGTGAGCGTATCAGCAGGACAAAGCGTCAATGACGCTTATAGCGATGAAGCGGCAGGCGATGATTTGGACGACTATTTGACCGAAATCGCCAAATCCTTAGGCTATGCCATTGCCCCAAAGGACACTTGGGACAGCCTTGTGGCTCGTATTGATAACAGCGAAGTGGTGCCAAGCGATTATCAGGCATTGTTTGATAATTTTAACAAAAATGCCAGTATCAATGCCAAAGCCCAAGCCGACTTTCGTGGCGTGTTTGATGACATCAATCTGGGCAATTCACGACTGGGAGCCAGCACCAACGAGCGTGCCAAATCATTGGGCGGTATTGTCAAACTGGTGGACAGCATTGACTATAAGGACGATGACGGCAAGGATATTTTGGGTGAGATTTATGAGTATCTGATTGGGCAATTTGCCGCTTCTGCTGGCAAGAAGGGCGGTGAGTTTTATACTCCGCATCAAGTCTCTAAGATTTTGGCAAAGCTGGTTACCGCTGATATTGGCGATACTGCCGATGAATTTTTAAAAATCTATGACCCAACAATGGGCTCAGGCTCACTGCTTTTGACAGTCGGCAATGAATTGCCAGACGGTCAGGCGATTAAATACTACGGTCAAGAGCTCAACACCACCACCTACAATCTGGCACGAATGAACCTGATGATGCACGGCGTGTCTTATCAAAATATGACCCTAAGAAATGCCGACACCCTAGACAGCGATTGGCCTGATGGGCTAGACATTGACGGCAAGGATAGACCGCTTTGCAATTTTGAAATGGTCGTTGCCAATCCGCCTTACTCCGCCAACTGGGACAACCACGAACGAAAATTAAAAGACCCAAGATTTTCGCCCTTTGGGGCATTGGCTCCTGCCTCAAAAGCCGATTATGCCTTTATTTTGCACAGTTTGTATCATCTAAGCGAAAACGGCACAATGGCGATTGTCTTGCCACACGGCGTGCTATTTCGTGGGGCGGCAGAAGGCAAAATTAGAAAAGCCATTATCGGCGATGAAAATGCCACCGCACAGGGCAACTATCTGCACGCTGTGATTGGTTTGCCTGCCAATTTGTTTTATGGTACGAGCATTCCCACTTGTATTTTGGTGTTTAAGAAAAACCGCAAGACTTCTGATGTGCTGTTTATTG
>JAUNEE010000080.1 GCA_030525705.1 Moraxella sp. | reverse complement strand
TGTCTTAGAAACGACCGAACTTTGGAAAGAGATTTTTACAGAAGTTGGCAAAGATTATCCAGATGTTGAGCTTTCCCATATGTATGTGGATAATGCGGCAATGCAACTGGTTAAAGCCCCCAAGCAGTTTGATGTCGTGGCAACAGGCAATATCTTTGGTGATATTTTATCCGACCAAGCCTCTATGCTGACAGGCTCTATCGGTATGCTCCCATCGGCAAGCCTAGATGAGAATGGCAAGGGCTTGTACGAGCCATCGCATGGCTCTGCCCCTGACATAGCAGGGCAAGATAAAGCAAATCCTTTGGCGACCATTTTGTCGCTTGCAATGCTCCTTCGTTATAGTCTCAATGACGAAAACCGTGCCAAACAAGTGGAAAATGCCGTGCAAGCGGTGCTGGCGGACGGACTGCGTACGGCGGACATTTATGAAGAAGGGACGACATTGGTGAGCTGTACAGAAATGGGCGATGCGGTGCTGGCGAAATTATAAAATCACACCAAAGAGCCTTAAGTGATGACTGCCATTAAGCTTAAATAAGTTTATAAAAACTGCTTGTACTGAGCGGTTTTTTATTGGGTGGGTGTAGGTTAAGAAAAGATGGCTTGCCTTGATTGACTTGCACGGCTTGCCAAGCTTGTAAAATTTCTTATAATAAGAAAATCCCAAATATTAAACCATGCTTTGATATATTCATACAAAGCGTTTAGGAGTGGCAATGACAACAAACAATCCCCTAAATCTAAACAACCCCACCCTATTTAAAACCGCCTGTTTTATTGATGGCGACTGGACGCTTGCTAAAAGTGGGGCGGTGATTGCTGTTCATAATCCTTTTAATGGCGACTTTTTGGGCAATGTCCCTGATTTGTCCGCTGAAGAAGTGGCTCATTCGGTAACTGCTGCCGCTAATGCTCAAAAAAGCTGGGCGAAACTCACCGCTGCCGCACGGGGTAAAATTTTGGACACATGGGCGGATTTGATTGATGCCAATCTTGAGGACCTTGCCCGCATTTTAACCTTGGAGCAAGGCAAGCCCTTGGTTGAAGCAAAAGGCGAAATCAACTACGCCAACAGCTACATTCGCTGGTACGCCGAAGAGGGCAAGCGCGTCTATGGCGATGTCATTCCCGCCCCGAACCCAGCCTTGCGTTATACCATCTTAAAACAGCCCATCGGTGTGTGTGCCGCCATCACGCCATGGAATTTTCCATCGGCGATGATAACAAGAAAGGTTGCCCCTGCGTTGGCGGCTGGCTGTGTGATGATTGTCAAGCCAGACACTCAAACACCATTTTCCGCCCTTGCCTTGATGGAATTGGCAAGACAAGCGGGCGTGCCTGAGGGTGTTTTGCAAGTGGTAACTGGCGATGCGGCAACCGTGGGCGGTGTTTTAACGTCCGATACACGGGTACATAAATTATCGTTTACAGGCTCAACAGCAGTGGGTAAGCTTTTGATGTCGCAATGTGCCAGCACGGTAAAAAAACTGTCCTTAGAGCTTGGTGGTAATGCGCCGTTTATTATTTTTGATGATGCCGACCTTGACAAAGCCATTGATGGTTTGATGGTGTCTAAGTATAGAAATGCAGGTCAAACGTGTGTTTGTGCCAATCGTATTTACGTTCAAAAAGGCATTAAAGATAAATTTTTAAAACGCTTTGCAGAAAAACTAAACAGTCTAACCGTTGGCAATGGCTTGGACGAGGGCGTTACCATCGGTCCGCTTATCAATGACAAAGCATTGGAGAAGGTGCAAGGCTTATTGCAAGATGCCTTAGACAAAGGGGCAACACTCATCGCAGGAGGTGATAAAAACCCTGTCAGCAAGCTTGCCTTTAACCCAACCATCATCACAGACATTACGCCTGATATGGATATTTTTAGCCAAGAAATTTTCGGTCCAATCGCCCCTGTGTTTGTCTTTGACACCGAAGAAGAGGTGCTGGAGCTGGCAAATGATACTCTCTATGGCTTGGCGGCATATTTTTACACCAAGGATTTGGGGCGGTCATGGCGTGTGTCAGAAGGGTTAGAATATGGCATGGTTGCTCAAAATACAGGACTTTTATCAACAGAAGTCGCCCCCTTTGGCGGTGTTAAACAGTCAGGCTTTGGGCGGGAAGGCTCAAAATACGGCATAGAAGACTATATTAGCATCAAATATTGGTGTGCGCAGGTTGGTTGATGGTTTTAGATGCGAGTTTGTGCTGTTTTTTGGGTGGCGTGTGCAAGCTTTATCCCTTAAAACGACGTAGGACATCGTTAAGCATTTGTCATTGTGGATATTTTCAGGTAATATATGAAGAATTGTTTAGATGAGGTGCGTTAGCTGTTAATTTTTATAACAAATCCGACCGCCCATCTGCTGAAATGAACACAAGGTGCGTGATGATTTATCCTGTTGCTATCCATAAAGAAAATGGACATTTTTTTGCCAAAGTGCCCGATTTGCCCAGTTTACAGATTGAGGGTGCGAGCATGGCAGAGGTCATTGAGAATGCTCGTCTCGTGATTATTGAGCATTTGCAGCATTTGGCGGACAATAACTTGCCCATCAACGAAGGGCAGGACATTGGGGTGCATTTAGACAATACTGAATTTTTAGGGCATACGTGGGCGATTATCAGCTTAGATTCTTTGCGGTTGGCACAGACCACTTTGTCTTATCGCTTGGATTTGCCAAAAAGTATGCTGGCTGCTATCCAAAACAGCGTAGGCGGCGATGGCAAGCTGGCTGAGCAGTTCATTCTTGACGCCATTCGTGAGAAACTCGCCAAAAGTACAGGCTGATGCTTGCTTTGGCATGAGCTTGCCAGTAAAATGGCGATGCGACAAACAAGCCGTATTTTGGGTTATTTGGAAGTTTTATGTCCATCAATGTTGTTGTTAATCAAAAACACCTACAAATTCAGCTAAAGCAGCTAGAAACGGTTTGGCATACCGTGGTGCATGGCTATAATCTTAGTCAAGCGGCGGAGACCTTGCACACCAGTCAGTCCAGCCTTTCTAAGCACATTGCTGCACTTGAAGCACAGCTAAGAGCAGATGTGTTTACTCGTCAGGGCAAACGCTTGACGGGGCTGACGATGATTGGTAGGCAGCTGTTGCCTCATATTGAGGCGATTTTTTCTGAGATTCGCAGCATTGAAAATCTCACTTTGGATTTTAATAATGCTGAGGAGGGGACGCTGACAGTTGCCACCACGCACACGCAAGCACGCTATGTGCTGCCTAGCATTGTTAAGACGTTTCGTGAGAAATACCCGAAGGTTAATCTTGTTTTAAGTCAGTCCGACCCAGAGA
>JAUNEE010000017.1 GCA_030525705.1 Moraxella sp. | reverse complement strand
CCCATTTCTTCAGCCAGCGTTGGCTGATAACCTACCGCCGATGGCATACGACCCAACAGTGCTGATACCTCAGTACCTGCTAGAGTGTAACGATAAATGTTATCAACGAATAACAAAACATCACGACCTTTACCTGTAGCCTCGTCTTTTTCATCACGGAAATATTCCGCCATGGTCAAGCCCGTCAAAGCAACACGCAAACGGTTCCCTGGTGGCTCGTTCATCTGACCGTAAACCATCGCTACTTTAGACTTGGTGAAGTCTTCAGTGTTTACAACACCCGCTTCTTGCATTTCGTGGTAGAAGTCGTTACCCTCACGAGTACGCTCACCCACACCCGCAAATACAGAAAGACCTGAGTGTTTCAAGGCGATGTTATTAATCAATTCCATCATGTTAACGGTTTTACCAACACCCGCACCACCGAACAGACCAACTTTACCACCCTTAGCGAATGGGCATAGTAGGTCAATAACCTTAATGCCAGTTTCTAAAAGCTCAGTTGAGTTTGATTGCTCGTCATAGCTTGGGGCTTCACGGTGGATAGACCATTTTTCTGCAGCATTTACAGGACCTGCCTCGTCAATCGGGCGACCTAAAACATCCATAATACGACCCAAAGTCGCCTGACCAACAGGTACAGAAATCGGGGCACCCGTACTACTAACAGGCAGACCACGCTTAAGACCTTCGGTTGAACCCATGGCAATGGTACGCACCGTGCCATCACCCAACTGCTGCTGAACCTCAAGTGTGGTTTCAGTACCATCTACTTGAAGTGCATCATAAATTTGCGGAACTTGACCACGTTCAAACTCAACGTCAATTACCGCACCGATAATCTGTACAATACGACCGCTACTCATTGCATTCTCCTAAATAATGATTCGACTAAGAAACAGCGGCGGCACCGCCAACGATTTCTGAAATTTCTCGGGTAATCGCTGCTTGGCGCAACTTATTATAAACCAACTGCAAATCTTTGATAAGGTTGCCTGCGTTGTCTGTTGCTGCTTTCATCGCTACCATACGTGCTGACTGCTCAGAAGCAATATTCTCACGCACAGCTTGGTAAGCCACAGATTCCACGTAACGCACAAGCAGACCATCAATCAAGGTCTTAGTATCTGGCTCGTAAATATAATCCCAGCCATGATTTGGTGTCAATGCAGCATCTTCAAAAGCATTTTCCGCCAAAGGAATGAGCTGTTCTGCCACAGGGCGTTGTGTCATGGCATTGATAAACTGGTTATATACCAAATAAACACGGTCCACAGAACCTGTTGCATAATCCTCAAGCACCGCTTGCACAATGCTTGTAATTTGCTCAACACTGGGGTTGTCGCCATAATCGGTGGTCGCAGACGTTACTTTGCCGCCAAAGTTCTTAAAGAAGCTCACGCCTTTAGAACCAATCACCGCAAACTCAACAGCCACAGACTGCTCTTCATAGCTTTTAACTTTTTTGATGAGCACCTTAAATAAGTTAATATTTAAGCCTCCTGCCAAGCCACGGTCAGACGTTACCACCACAAAAGCCACATGCTTAACAGGGCGGCTCACCATATAAGGGTGTTTGTAATCAGATTGGGCTTGTACTAGGTTGGCAATGATACGACGCACACCATCAGCATAAGGGCGACCCATCTCCATACGCTCTTGGGCACGACGCATTTTACTCGCCGCAACCATTTGCATGGCACGGGTAATTTTTTGCGTGCTTTTAATGCTGGTTACTTTTGCACGTATTTCTTTTAAGCTTGCCATAGTTATTCCAATGCTAGGTTTTGATTGTTTGGGTGTAGATGTCTACACCCAAAGCCTTGCGTTCATTAAAATGCGTGAGACGCCTTAAACCCTTCGATGGCCGAGCGTAGACGAGCTTCAATGTCGTCATTATAATTCGCCGTGGCATCAATTTCTTGCATTAGAGCTGCATGGTCATTACGCAAATAACGCAAGAACGCTTCTTCAAACGCACCAATTTTCTCTACAGGTACATCTGCCAAGTAACCTTCGTTTGAGGCATAGATGACAGCAGCTTGGTCAGCGATTGACATAGGTGCATACTGCTTTTGCTTCATTAGTTCAGTCACACGCACACCATGGTCAAGCTGTTGCTTGGTTGCATCATCAAGGTCAGACGCAAACTGAGCGAATGCCGCCAATTCACGATACTGTGCCAAAGCAGTACGGATACCGCCAGACAATTTCTTGATAATTTTAGTCTGAGCTGCACCACCTACACGAGATACCGAAATACCTGCGTTCACCGCTGGGCGGATACCTGAGTTAAATAGATTAGACTCAAGGAAAATCTGACCATCGGTAATCGAAATTACGTTGGTTGGTACGAATGCAGAAACGTCACCCGCCTGTGTCTCAATGATTGGCAAAGCAGTCAAAGAACCTGTTTTACCTTTCACCTCGCCATTAGTGAATGCTTCTACATAATCCGCATTAACACGTGAAGCACGCTCTAGCAGACGTGAGTGTAGATAGAATACGTCACCTGGGTAAGCTTCACGTCCTGGTGGACGGCGTAGCAATAGTGAAATTTGACGATAAGCAACCGCTTGCTTAGACAAGTCATCATAAACAATCAACGCATCTTCACCACGGTCACGGAAGTATTCACCCATGGTACAGCCTGAATAAGGCGCGATGTATTGAAGTGCAGCAGGCTCAGAAGCAGACGCCACAACAACGGTGGTGTACTCCAAAGCACCTGTCTCTTCTAGTTTACGCACAACGTTGGCGATGGTCGAACGCTTTTGACCAACGGCAACATAGATACATTTAATACCTGAGTTCTTTTGTGCGATAATGGCATCAATGGCAAGAGCGGTTTTACCTGTTTGACGGTCGCCAATGATAAGCTCACGCTGACCACGTCCGATAGGAATCATGGTATCAACAGCTTTATAACCTGTCATCACAGGCTCATCAACCGACTGACGTGCAATAACACCAGGGGCGATTTTTTCAACTTTGTCGGTTAGCTTCGTGTTTACAGGACCTTTACCATCAATTGGGTTACCTAGTGCGTCAACCACACGACCCAAAAGCTCAGGACCTACTGGCACTTCCAAAATGCGACCTGTACAGAACGCTTTTTGACCTTCTTGTAGCGTCAAATAATCACCAAGCACAACGGCACCGACTGAATCTTTTTCAAGGTTAAGTGCCATACCATAGACACCGCCTTCAAACTCAATCATCTCGCCATACATGGCATCTTCAAGCCCGTGAATACGCACGATACCGTCAGAAACGCTGACAATTACGCCTTCGTTCTTTGCGGTTGCTCCGATGTCAAGGTCTTGAATACGCTGTTTAATCAGACTGCTGATTTCAGCTGAACTCAATTGTTGCATTGCCTTTTCCTTTAAACGTTGACAGCCGACTGTTTATAGCCTCAAAGGCTAATCACGCAGTCAACTGTGTTTTTAATTGTGTTAATTTGCCACGCACTGAGCCATCGGTAAATTTGTCACCGACTTTAATGGTTGCACCGCCAAGTAAGCTTGGGTCAACCGCTTCATGCAAAATCACAATGGCTTGTTCACGCTCCGCCAAACTTTTTTGCAACATCTGACGCTGCTCGTCTGTCAACGGAAAAGCGGAAGTCACATGAGCATCTACCTGCTTTAGCTCTTGTGATTTTAATTTGCTGTAATGGGTCTTAATTTCTGGCAATAAAGCCAAACGCTCATTTTCTGCCAGTTGTAAGACAAAATTAGTCAACGCCTTTGATGCTTGTGCTTTTGGGCTGACGCTTTGTACCAAAGCTTCTACATTAACCCCTTCGGGCAAATCCACAGAATCTAGAACTTGTCTGACGGGTGAATTTGTGGTTTCAGCAGGTGGCGAACACAAATCAATCAATAAGGCGGCTTTTTTGTCATAGGATATGGCTGGATTGTGCAAAAGCTGAGTAAAATCCGCTTCTGACACAACACGTTCCGCAACCGACAAAAACATTTCCCATTCATTGATTGCATTGTTTTCTTTGGCGTACTCAAATGCAGCTTTTGCATAAGGTCTTGCCAAGGTGGTTAGTTCAGCCATGATATCCTCTGATTACAGCTTTGCCGCCAACTGTCCAAGCATATTGGCGTGTTTTTGTTCATCGATTTTGTCTTCCAAAATCTTTTCAGCGCCTAGTACTGCCAATGCCGCTACTTGTGTGCGTAACTCTTCACGAGTTTTAATCACTTCTTGCTCCATGGTTGCATGGGCTTGAGAAACGATACGCTCACTTTCAAGACGTGCTTGTTCTTTGGCATTTTCAATCATTTGATTTGCAGTTTTATTGGCACGTTCAATGATTGCGGCCGCCTCAGTTTTAGCATTTGCAAACTGTTCTTCAACTTTTGCTTCAGCAGAAGCCAAATCAGAACGTGCCTGCTCAGCAGCATTAAGACCTTCTTCAATTTTGCGTTGACGTTCGTTGATTGCACCGATTAAAGGCGGCCATACGAACTTCATGCAAAATAGGACAAAGATTGCAAAAGCAATCATTTGACCGACGATGGTTAAATTAATCATCTGTCACCTCGTTGTTGATTGAAAGTCATAGGTTAGGTCATCTGGGCGATGACCTAAGCTTTTTCTTTCATTAACCCGCCAATGGGTTAGCGAACAACAACAGCATAGCGATACCAACACCAATCATCGGAATGGCGTCAAGCAGACCTGCAACGATAAACATACGAGTTTGAAGTTGTGAGCCAAGCTCTGGCTGACGTGCAACGCTCTCTAGGAACTTGCCGCCTAACAGAGCAAAACCAATACCAGTTGCTAAAGCACCAGCACCGATAAGAAGAGCAACAGCCATCATAGTTTGACCAGCTAGTGTAATGTCCATTAGGAACTCCTATAAATAAGTAAGGGTTAAAAACTAAGGGTGAAAATTAATGCTCGTTATTTTGTGACATCATTGACAAATACACAATCGTCAACATCATAAATACGAACGCTTGAAGTGTAATAACTAGAATATGGAAAATCGCCCATGGCACTGACAATACCCACTGAATCCAAAATGGCATCAAAGCAATCAGGATAAAGATAAGCTCACCTGCGTACATGTTACCAAATAGTCGCAAGCCCAATGAAATCGGCTTAGCAATCAAAGTAACAACTTCTAACACCAAGTTAATCGGAATTAGAATCGCCTGCAAGAACTTGTTTTTTGCAGAAAATGGGTGCAAAGTGAATTCAGCAATGAAGCCACCCACGCCTTTTTCTTTTAGACCAAAACCGATAATGATGAAGAATACACACAATGCCATACCCAAAGTGATGTTCGGGTCTGTGGTTGGTACAATCTTAAAGTACACATGGTGTGGGTCATGACCCATCATTGCCCCGACTTTTTGGGCGAGACTTGGAATGAAATCAATAGGCACAAGGTCCATCAAGTTCATCAAGAAAATCCACACAAAGATGGTAAGTGCCAATGGAGCAATCAGCTTAGATTTGCCGTTATAAGATTCACGGACGCTGTTGTCCACAAATTCAACAATCAGCTCAATAAAAGCTTGCAATTTAGTAGGGACGCCTGCCGTAGCTTTGCGACCCACCGCCCAAAACAAGGCACAAAAGAAAATACCTAAGCCTACCGACCACAAAAGTGAGTCGATATGAATGGCGGAAAAGCCCATTTTATTGGCTTCTTCTACGGAATGTGCCACAACCCATTCGCCTTTCTCTGGCAAATACCCGTATTTCCAGTTGGTCAAGTGGTGGGCAATATAATCTGATGATGACTGTTCGGCTGCCATAATTAAGCTACTTAACGATTAAATTACGGTGAATATAAAAAGCACCAAAAATGATGCACAAAATGTAAATCTTGGGCTACCCCAAAAACACTTAAAAATAAATCAAATTAACTCAAGATATAATCATGTTGTATCTTACTTGAGTTGGACTTTGATGTAAAGAAAAATTGTAATTTTTTGTGGAAAAAAGTCACACAATTCCCAAAATCCAGCAAAACTGCACAAAAAACGTACGAATTTTGCTCGTTTTTCAGCGTTAACCAACTTTTCCCACTTTTATAAGCAAATAAAAAAATCCGCCCTGCATGGCAAAAAAACCCAAAAAAACCGCCGCTACGGATAGACGCTCAGCCAAAGAAAAAATGAGTGCAAAGCCTGACAATCCAATGAGCCATTTAGTGACAAGTGCCAACGTCATGTCCTGCATCATCGCTTTGCCATGACCTTGCCCACGCCGAAAGCTCAGCTGCGTGAACGCCCAGTGCATAACAAAGCTAAGCACCGCCCCTGCTGTCACCCCACGGGCGACAAAGCCGCCAGCGGACAGTATAAAATCCACCGCTGCCGCCACGCCAATCACAAGCAAAAGTAACCATTGTCCTTGCTTGGCAAGTTTTAAGGCATGGATAGACGCTTTCGTGCGAGGGGCATTTGACATCATTAAGCACAGCTAAATAAATAAACCACGCATTTTAGCCGTTTCATTGGCATTTTGCAAGACAGCTTGGCTTAACAAAGCCGTACAAACCAGCAAACGCAAGCGTGATGACGGATTTTACTGTGCTGTCAGCGTGTCTTGCAGGGCATCTTGGGTACACGCCTCAAACGCCTCTGCGGTGCTTTGCCATGCACTTAAAAAATCGTCATCGTCTGACATATCTTCTTGACGCACCAAAACATTCAGCGGGGCTAATCTATCACGCACGCCTGCCGAAACCGCCATCTGTGATGCCAAACACATCACCTCCTTGGGGCGATTTTCGGTTAAGGTTCTAAAACGTGATGCCTTGGGCGACAAGTGATGGTCTGGCGTTAACGCCCCCTTGAAACTTAAATTTAAAGGCAATTCAAGATACTGATACGCATCATGATACGCCCAATAAGGACGGCTTGGTTTTTGGCTTTGGGCGGCGACAAGAGCGTCCATTTTTTCATAAAAGACCTTGGCATTCGCCTCATAATCAGCACGAAACTCAGGCTTGGCATGGCTATGAATTACAGTCAATGCCGCCACAATCGCCTTGGCATTCTCTGGGTCAAGCCAAATATGCACATCAAAGCTGTCCGCCATCGCATGACCATCGACATCACGCACAGGCAGGCGGCGAAAGGCGTCAAATTCAAATAAACTAATGGCATTCGGGGCGTCCTTTAATGCCCCGGTCAAATTCTGCTCCAAGCTCTCCCCGAACCACACCACAAATTGACTGTCATGCACCTGCTTTAAAGCAGCAGGAGACAGACTGCCGTGATGTCCCACATCGCCCGCCGATAAAAGCACATGAGCGTCACCCTTGCCTGCGGTGACCGCTTGGCTTAAAAGTGCCAAAGGATAGTTGCTAATACTCACCTCGCCTGCATAAGCTGTGCCACCGACCAGCACAGACGCTATCACCGCACCTAAAAAAGATTGGATTTTAAACCCTCGCATAAAAACCTCAGCTTATCATGAAACCCCCTGCAAAACCTCGATATTAAGCAAGTCGCCCATAATGAACATCAAGTCATAACGATTTCCCCACCCGAGACACCGCTCAAGGCAGGCGAAAATCCCATTTTTGCAGGAAGCCTATTGCAAACTTTAGTGACTTAAAAGACAGATTACTTACAAAAGTCACAGAAAATACAACAAAACAAACACTTGACCCTTTATCAATGTGTTATAATTATCGTGTTATAGTGTAGCTTATTTTAGGTAATTTTACGATACAATACTAAAAAAATGTGCGATTTTCTGTATTTTTTACACAAAATTTTCACTGCACGAGGTTATTTATCCCTAAAAATCGCCCAAATTTGCTCAATTTACCCAAAACCACCCAATGTATCACGACTTAAAACTTACAAAAAATCAAGCAGCAGCCACATTTAAGCGATTTTATCCATAAAACCTTAAAATATAGCCCCTGTTAAAACAACCCCACAAGTCCAAACACGATACATCAACCAATAAGCCAATTTATGAACCATACAGACCACACTCATCACTGCTCTGTGCATGACCATCATGACATTGAAGCCCGCCTGACAGAAGCACGCATTCTGTGCGAACGTCAAGGCGGACGCTTTACCACCTTGCGTCAGGACATTTACCGCCTAATTTTATCGGCAGGCACGCCTGTTGGGGCGTATGATTTGATGAGTGCCTTGCAGACGCACCGACAAACGGGCAGCGACGCCCCAAAAAAAACCAACATCGCACCGCCGACGGTGTATCGCTCGCTTGAATTTTTATTGTCGCACGGCTTGATTCATCAACTCAACTCCATCAACGCCTACATTCCCTGCTGTCACCCCAGAGAAAATCACGCAGCGGCGTTTTTGATTTGCCAAAAATGCAACACCGTTGAAGAGCTAAGCAACTTCCCCGTCACAGACATGATTGAGCATAGCCAAAAGCACGCCCGATTTTTAGTCAAAAAAAGCACCATCGAGCTGTCTGGAATCTGCCGTGACTGCCAAGCCTGAGCCTTTATTACAGCTTGAAAATGTCAGCTATCAACTGGGCGAAAAAAGTCTGGTCGAGAACATTCATTTTCAAATTTACCCCCATGACGTCATCAGCCTCATCGGTCCAAATGGGGCGGGAAAATCTACGCTTGTTAAGCTTATCCTAGACTTAATTCAGCCAAGCACAGGGCAAATCCACAGAAAAAAAGACACGGTCATCGGCTACGTTCCCCAAAAATTTAGCCTAAGTCCCAGCCTGCCTTTGCAAGTCAAAGACCTGCTCAAGCAAGCCCGTCCAAACCGCCTAAACAACCCCCAAAAGTCCGCCATTTTTGATAACCTAAACCTTACCCCATTATTAAAAACCCAAGTGACGCATTTGTCTGGCGGTGAATTACAGCGGGTACTACTTGCCAAAGCACTGCTAGATAAGCCTGATTTTCTAGTCCTAGATGAACCCATGCAAGGACTCGACCCTGAGGCACAGACCCTGCTTTATGCACTCATTGACAGCTTGCCAGATTTTTTACGCTGTGCCATGCTGGTGGTGTCTCATGATTTGCACTGGGTGATGAAAGGCACAAAACACGTCATCTGCCTAAACAAACACATCTGCTGTCAAGGCACACCTGCGAACATCGCAAAAACCCCTGAATTCACCGCCTTATTCGGCGGTTATCATACGCACCCCCTAGAAGCACCGTATATCCACGCCCACCAAAACTGCTCGCACGGGCATTAAGGACACGCCATGCATACACCTTTGCACTCAGTTGCCATGATACGCCATCAGACTGTTCACGCCACACAGGCGGTGCTATGAGCTGGCTGTCGATTGTCGCTCCTGCGTGGATTGCAGGTACTCTGCTGGTGTTTTTATCTGCACCTTTGGGCTGCTTGGTGCTGTGGCGGCGTATGGCGTTTTTTTCGGACACTTTGGCACATGGGGCATTGCTGGGCGTGGCACTTGCGGTCTGGCTAAAATTGCCTGCTGATTTGGGTATTTTAATCGTCAGCGGACTTGTGGTGGGCGTGCTGACTTTTTTGCATGATAAACGCTTGCCCAATGACGCCTTGCTCGCCGTTTTGGCATCTAGCCTGCTATGCCTTGGGCTATTAACCCTCACGCAGCTCACCCAAGCACAAGCGAACGTTTTGGGCTTTTTATTTGGCAACCTTCTAGAGGTAAGCTACAGCGACCTGCCCAGACTGGGCGTTGTGGTGGCGGTAGGCATCGGGCTTTTGGCGTGGATTTGGAGTGACCAAGTCAAAATCGCCACCTCGCCTGAACTTGCCCACACCCAAGGCATCGATGAACATAAAAGCCGTCTTTTATTCATGGGTATTTTGGCAGGTTTTTGTGCGGTGGCATTGCAAGCGGTGGGCAGTCTTTTGATTAGCGGTCTGTTAATCTTGCCTGCCTTAACCGCACGGCTGTTCGCCCCCTCCCCAAAAGCCATGGTCGTCATCGCCCTTGTTATCGGGCAGCTGTGCCTAAGTCTTGGCATTTGGGGCAGTGTATGGCTGGATATGCAGACAGGACTTACCATTGTTCTGCTCTTGGCGTCCCTGTTTTTCTTAAGTTTCTTTTATAAAAAAATCACAAAAAGCTAATGCCCACACCTTTTCGACTGGCTCAGCTCTCCGACTTGCACTTAACGGGCGTGGTTGGAGAAGATAAAAGTTACACGGATTTTTTGGCAGTGCTACAGCTTGCCAAAAGTCAGCGTCCGCACGCTTTATTGCTCACAGGCGACCTTGTCAATGACGGTCTAAACGCAGGCTACGACTGGCTATTTACCACATTAAAAAACATAGACCTACCTTTTTTTACACTGGCGGGCAATCATGACGTAACGCACGAGCATAACAGCCACCTGCCCTTTCATTTGCGTCATTTTTCCCCTTTAAAAAAAGATGATAGACTGGCAGAGTGCCAAAGACACCTTATCGGCAACTGGCAGCTTTTATTGTTAAATTCCGCCATCGCAGGAAAAACGCACGGCACGCTCACAGAGGCGTCCTTTGACTGGCTAAACAACACATTAAGCGCGCACACCGAGCCTGCCGTCATCGCACTACACCACCCCCCCAAAAAAGTCGGCTCAGCGTGGATAGATGCGTATCGCCTAGAAAATGGCGATAGGCTATACGCCCTATTATCCACCCACCCGCACGCCAAAGTCATACTCACAGGACACGTTCACCAAGCCCATACCCTCACAGGCTCGCCCACGCTGTACACCTGCCCTGCAACTAGCCGCCAGTTTTTGCCGTTTTTTGATGAATTTGCCTTGGACAATGTGCCAGCGGGCTTTCGCTGTTTGTATTTTTATGACAATGGCACACACCACAGCGAAATTTTTCGGCTAAACTCACCCAAATAAAACCGCTTAGCCCCTAAAAACCGCCAACCGCCAAAATACAACAGATAAAGCATTGACTTTTTTAGTGAAATTGACAAAAATGTTTGCCTTTTTAAATACAAGGGCTTGAAAACACAGCCCAAACCCCCATTATTAGGCGAATTTTATTCCGATTAAGGACAAGGTCATGAGCAAGCAAGACACCAATCCAAGCTTTACCCCCTACCAGCCAAGCGAAGGCGAAGAGTATATGTCTGACGCTCAACTGGCACATTTTAAAGCGATTTTGAGCAACTGGAAAACCGAGCTTTTAGACGAAGCAGAACGCACAAAAAGCTACATTCATGAAGAAACCAGCACCATGCCAGACATTAACGACCGTGCCACCCAAGAAGAAGAATTCGCCTTGGCACTGCGTACCCGTGACCGTGAAAGAAAACTGGTGAGAAAAATCGAAAAATCACTGGCGGAGATTGAGTCAGGCGACTACGGCTACTGCGAAACCTGTGGTGTAGAAATCGGCTTGCGTCGCCTTGAAGCACGCCCCACCGCCACGCAGTGCATCGACTGTAAAACCCTCTCTGAAATCAAAGAAAAACAAAACCACGGACATTACTAAGCGTTTGTGAACAAAGACAGCCCCTGCCGCCCCATCATCGGGCGGTTCGCCCCCTCGCCCACAGGTGAGCTGCACCTAGGCTCGCTGGTGACCGCCCTTGCCAGTTTTTGTCATATCAAATCGCTCGGCGGTCGCTGGCTTGTCCGCCTAGAAGACACCGATTTTGAACGCTGTAAGCCTGCCTTTAGCGACAAAATTCTCTTCGACCTAGATGCACTGGGGCTGCACTGGGACGAAAAAAGCCACCAATCTGAACGCATGGCGATTTATGAAGACGCCATCAATGAGCTACCCGCCCTAATTTACGCCTGCCACTGCTCCAGAAAAACCCTCGCCCCGTACCATAGCCCCATCTACCCACGGCTTTGCACACCCAAGGCAGGTACGCACCGCGCTTATCCTGCTCAGACCCATCTAAGGCTTATGCTCCCTGACGAAAACGGTGTGTTTTTCGATGGCATACAAGGCAAACTCTGGCAAAATCCCCAAAAACTGCTCGGGGACGTAGTGATAAGACGCAACAACGGACTCATCAACTACATCTGGGCGTGTGCCATCGATGACGGACTTCAAAACATCAGCCACGTCATGCGTGGACTGGACATTCTGCCGATGACCCTAAGTCAACGTTTTATCCAAAGCGTTCTAACCCTGCCCACGCCCGACCATTATTATCACCTGCCCTTGCTCTTTAATACTGACGGACAAAAACTCTCAAAACAAAACCTCGCCCGCCCCATCGACACCAAAAACCCAAGCCCGCTGTTATTTTTCGCACTCACGCTACTGATGCAAAACCCGCCTGCCGACCTCGCTTATGAATCGCCTGCGGTGATTTTAGACCACGCTGTGCGTCACTGGGACAATCGCCCTTTGATAAAAAAAGACCGCCTTGGCGTCATTGACAGTCCTTAAATCCTAAACCCAAAAATACCCCAATCCCCCGATAAACAACATTTTTCTGGGTATTTTTGTTTTTTATTATTTTTTAGTGAAAAATTATTTACTCAATTCAAGAAATTATGCTATCCTAAAGCTGTTGACAGTTTATCACTTAAGCTTTACAATCTGAAAAAAATGCGACAAGTAAACTCAGGTATTTGTTCACAGCAAACACCCAAAACAACACTGCCTCATTTTTTTTAAAATCACCAATGACATAAGCACGGCAAGGAAGCCTGTGGTTTTTCTTGTTTTCGTCGCCCAGTCGTTGCTTTAATTTGGGACAAGGAGGAAGAGAACATGACTCAACCCACTCAAGACATGAAAGGATATTGGCAAGCGAACATTCGTCTCATTGTTGGCTGTCTTATTGTATGGGCGTTCTGCTCATTAGGCTTTGGCGTGCTACTACGCCCCATGCTATCAGGCATTCACGTGGGCGGGACGGACTTAGGGTTTTGGTTCGCCCAGCAAGGCTCTATTATCATTTTTATTTTAATCATCTTCTTTTACGCATGGCGAATGGGTAAAATCGATGAAAAATTCGGTGCCAAGGAGGATTAAGCCATGAGCCAGTTTTGGATTAACGTCATCTTCGTAGGGCTGTCATTTGCTCTATACTTCGGTATCGCCATTTGGGCAAGAGCCGGCTCTACCCAAGAATTCTATGTCGCAGGCGGCGGGGTACACCCTGTCGTAAACGGCATGGCAACCGCTGCTGACTGGATGAGTGCGGCATCATTCATCTCCATGGCAGGTCTTTTGGCGATGGGCGGTTATTTTAACTCTGCCTATCTGATGGGCTGGACGGGCGGTTTCGTACTGATGGCGATGCTACTTGCCCCATACTTGCGTAAATTCGGTAAATTCACCGTACCTGACTTCATCGGCGACCGCTTCTACAGCCGTGGGGCGCGTTTGGTAGCGGTTATCTGCCTTATCATCATCTCCACCACATACATCATCGGTCAGATGACAGGTGCAGGCGTAGCATTCTCTCGCTTCTTAGAAGTATCTAACACCGCAGGTCTGTTGATTGCTGCCGTGGTAGTACTGTTTTATGCCGTACTTGGTGGCATGAAAGGCGTGACCTATACACAGGTGGCTCAGTTTGTGGTGATGATTATCGCTTATACTATTCCTGCGGTATTTATTTCCCTACAAATGACTGGCAACCCAATCCCTGGTTTAGGTATGTTTAGCAACACCCCAAGTGGTGAGCCACTTTTGACAAAATTGGACGGCTTAGTGACTGATTTGGGCTTTGCTGCTTACACTGCCGATGAACCGAACAAATTAAACATGTTCTTGTTTACTTTGTCTTTGATGATTGGTACAGCGGGTTTACCACACGTTATCATTCGCTTCTTTACTGTACCGAAAGTCTCTGACGCACGTTTCTCTGCAGGCTGGACGCTGCTTTTCATCGCCATGCTGTATGTCACCGCCCCTGCGGTCGGCTCGATGGCGCGTGTGAACTTGACTGAAACTATCTACCCACAAGGCACTACTGCTCCTGCTCTGTTGCACTCAGAGCGTCCACAATGGATGACCAACTGGGAAACGACAGGTCTGTTAAAATGGGAAGATAAAAACGGTGACGGTCGTGTCCAGTACTACAACGATAAAAACGAAAGTTTCGCTGCAACTGCCCAAGAACGTGGCTGGACAGGCAACGAACTTACCGTCAATAACGACATCATGGTACTGGCTAACCCTGAAATCGCCAACCTACCTGGCTGGGTTGTGGGCTTGATTGCTGCTGGTGGTATCGCCGCTGCTCTATCTACCGCAGCGGGTCTGTTACTTGCCATCTCCTCTGCTGTTTCTCATGACTTGGTGAAAAAGATGTTCAAGCCAGACATCAGCGAGAAAAACGAGCTTTTACTTGCCCGTGGTTCTATGGCGGTATCGATTGCCATCGCAACTTATCTAGGCATCAACCCCCCAGGTTTTGCTGCCCAAGTGGTTGCACTTGCCTTCGGTGTGGCAGCTGCCAGCTTGTTCCCCGTGTTGATGATGGGTATTTTCTCAAAACGCATTAACGACAAAGGGGCGATTGCGGGTATGTTGGTTGGTTTGATTGCGACCTGCGTATACATCTTTGTTTACAAAGGTTGGTTCTTCATTCCTGGCACAGCGAACCTTCCTGACACCGCTGAGCATTGGTTATTCGGTATTTCTCCCTTGTCATTTGGTGCGGTTGGTGCATTATTAAACTTCATTACTGCCTTTATCGTCTCTGCGGTAACCCCACCACCACCAAAAGAAGTACAAGAGCTGGTAGAAAGCGTGCGTTATCCGAAAGGCGCAGGCGCTGCCCTAGACCACTAATTTGGTATTTTTCATTCATCATGCTACAATCAACGCCCAAGCAACTCTTGGGCGTTTTTTAAAATTAAGGATTTTTATGCTTTGGGAATTTATCGCAGTTTTCGCAGCGGGCTTTGCCGCCGCTGGCATTGCACTAAGTTTAAGACTTATCATAAAACGACTACCCAGATGGATTGTGCCTGTTTTTGCAGGGCTTGGTATGCTTGGCTTTGCGGTTTATAGCGAGTATCACTGGTTTGAGCACACCGCCTCTCGTCTGCCTGCTGGCACGGTGGTGGTAGCAACCGTACCGCACACCGCCTTTTATAAGCCGTGGAGCTATGTGCGTCCACAGATTTTACAGTTTGTTGCCTTGGACAAAAACAGCGTAAAACCACTGGACACCCAAAAAAAACAAGTCATGCTCTACTTTTTTGAAAGACGCATGAAAGCCCACCCTTGGGCGGTCATCATCGACTGCCAAACAGGTAAGCAAGCCCACGCCCAAAGCCCGAGCGACTGGCACACCGCACCGCACACCGCTGCCATCGCCGAGCAGGTCTGCCCCTAGCTTTTCCTTTTGTCATAAAATTACCGCCGTTTGGCGGTTTTTTATGACAAATAAATTTTCTTGCGTACAAGCGTATTGACATGAAAAATTACTTTTTGTTATAGTATTCTTACCGACAGTACAAGGTTGTATTTATGGACGGTCGGTGTGTTTCAAGTGTTTTAAATGTTATCAATCACGCCCATTTGGGCAATAAGGAAATGACTATGAAGAAAATTCTTTTTAGTGTGATTGCATTGACCGCTTTAGGCATGACGCAGGCACACGCAGAAACTGAAAATAAATCAGAATATTCCACCATGACAAAGGTTCACCCTGCTGACGCTGGATTCCGGGGTTTTGCTGGTGGAAGAAGCGGTGGCGTGGCATTTGGAAGTACCAACAGAATAGGTAGTACCCTATCCTCAGGCAGCAGACAAAGTGTTAATAAAGAAAAAGCACTAAATGGCACTCATACCAAACCAGGCGATTTACGCAACGACAACCAAGAAAAAGGAAATGACCGAAATAGCTGTAGCTGTGGTGGTGGCATAGATTTTCAGCAAGACCGTCTCTTTTACCGTGAGTTCAACATTAGATAACTTTACCCATAACATAATGCATGGTGCGTCGCCTGAGAAACCATCAGACATACACCATGCATTCCCCTTATCAACATAAAAAAATAAAAAAGGATTTTGATGGATTTTGTCTTAGAAGAATTTTACTGCTTTGGTTTTATTTGCTTTTGTTTGTACGCCATGCTTTTTTGGCGAAAAAAACGAGTCGGCACTCTAACTTTCGCTCACCTAATTTTAGTGATGAGTTTATTGATTGGTGCTTATAATACCTCTGACTACCACATTTTCATGAAAACCCAAAGTCAGTATGAAATCGACCTTGCCAATTATGATGACTTCATGTCAATGTTAGCAATGGCATTGATACCCTTTCTATTAGGCATATGGAAATATCAATGGTGGCATATCGGCAAAGCCCGTGACAAATACGACCAAAACCCATGGTGATTTATGTTTCATTTTGAAAACATCTTAGTGCCTATCGCATTTTTTTTCTTATTATACAAACTTTTTACCGATAAAAAGCCCTCATTCATCGCAACAGTTCATTGTTTGGTGATTTTTTTACTGCTCGCTTTTTTGCATTTTTATGTCCACGGACTTTTAAGTTTTACAGAATTTACATCAATGCATATTGCAGTGCTATTAAACTCCTTACTTATTCCCAGTATTTTTCTTTACATTTTATTCTTTCGGGAAAATAAAGAGTATGATGAACTATTAAAAAAGGACATCTGGCAGCACTGGACAGATGAGCCAATACATAAAAAGGAGGGTTTATAATGTACTCAGTGTCTTTTGATATTTGGATGAGTGTTTTGGCATTTTTGGGCTTGGCAAGTCTTATCGTCTGCTATGTGGATTATTTGCCAAAAAAAGCAGATTATGTGATTTTTGCCATTTTATTTGGCATACTCGGCTTATACGCCTCTGAAATTTACCATAAAAACTACCCGTTGTATTTCGGCACGGGTGGGGCGTTTGCCTTAGGGGCGGTAGTGGTGCTATTCTTAAAGGCGACTTATTTACGCCATAAACTAAAAAAGACACCCCCAGAAAACTAAAATAAAACCACCAAAACGGTGGTTTTTTCTTAGTATTCTCGATTCTCGCCTGCTTTTGCGATGAGTGGGCTTTCTTTGTCCACACGCAGCACCACAGCGATGATAATCATCGAAAACAGCATGGCAGAACCGCCATAACTATAAAACGGCATGGTTAGACCTTTGGTCGGTAAAATACCCATGTTCATGCCCGCATTAATCATCACCTGCCCGAACAGCACCACCGCAAAACCGAAGGTGGCATAACTAAGCTTCAGCTGACGCCGAGACAGGCAGTTATAACTAATCCGCATAATGGCAGCAATGATGATAAACTCAAGCAAAATCACCAATGCCACGCCCAAAAACCCAAGTTCCTCCCCCGTAATGGCGAGCAAAAAGTCCGTATGTGCCTCAGGCAAATGCTCAAGCTTCTGGATGCTATTACCATAACCCACGCCAGAAAATTCCCCCCGCCCAAAGGCGATGAGACTGCGAGACAGCTGATAATCCGTATCCAGTACATCATCAAAAGGATCTTGGAAGGACAACAAACGACTCTGACGATACTCCGCCTGCCAAAGCCCAATAAACCCGAGCAATAAAGCCACCAATGCCAGTAGCACGTACTGCAAAAATGGTACGCCCGCCACAAAGAACATCACCAGTACAGTCGCCCCGATGACCACCACCGAGCCGTAGTCTGGTTGTAAAAACAAGAGCAACATCACAGGCGCATACCACACCAAAAGCCGTCTGCCTGACACGAAAATATTACGATGACGCAGCTCAGCAGAACGGCGATGCATACACTCAGCGATGACCATCACCATAAGAACTTTCGCCATCTCAGCGGTCTGAAAACTCATACCACCAAAGTTAATCCAGCGTTTCGCACCGTTAATATTCTCACCAACCAACAGCGTCACCACCAACAAGCCCAAACAGGCAAAAAATGCCCCCGTCAAGGTCTTAAAGTCAAACTGGTGCTTTAAGGGTGCTTGATAAACACACAACGCCGCCACAATCGCAATCACCATATAAATAAACTGCGACCAAAAAAACTTCAGCTCAGAAAATCCCTCACGACTCATCGCAAAGGGAATGGACGCCGACGCCACCATCATCAAGCTTAGCACCAAAAGCACACCAAGCGCCCCCAAAAGCCACGTACGGGCGGTGGGCATATAGGGTGCATTGGCAAATTTGTCAAAAAAAGCAAGCATGGACATGAACGGTAGGCACTCTTAGAATGGGCACAGCAAATCTCAACCCCACTGGGTGATTTTATGCGGGTAAAACTGCACCATTATACTAAAAATGGGCATAAAATGCAGATAAAAATGGGCAAATACCCTAAAATATCCGCCCAATAGAAATTTATAACGCCATCACCCGTTCACAAAACCGCTCGCCCCGTGCCTCATACCCAGAAAACTGGTCAAAACTGGCACACGCAGGTGACAACAAAACAGCAGGCAGATTCAGACTTGCCGCTTTTATGACAGCATTTTCCAAGGTCTGACAAGCGATAATATCCGCCTGTGCGTGGGCTTTGTTTAGGTCATCGGTGATTTTTTCTGCGTCCGCCCCGATGGTCAAAACCGTACCAACATAACGACTGATATAATCCGCCAGCGGTGTAAAATCCTGCCCTTTGCCCTGCCCGCCCAAAATCAAGACCAAGCTGTTTTCACCATACACCTCGCCAAGCCCGACAATCCCTGCAATACTCGCCCCGACATTCGTGCCTTTTGAGTCGTTGAAGTAGTCGCTTTGTCCCACTTTTTTTACGAACTGACAGCGGTGTGGCAGCCCTTTAAAATCCGCCAGCGTCTTTAACATCACCGCCTCATCAAAGCCTGCCGCACGACCCACCGCCAACGCAAATAAGGCATTCACAAGATTATGCACACCCTTAATGGCAAGGCGGTCACTGCCTAAAAGCGGCTTATCCCCCCATGCCAAAACAGGTACACCGTCCTGCCACAGCAGCCCGAACTCGCCTTGCTTTGGGGGATTTGCGGTGACTTTTGTTAAGGTGGCGTTGGCGGATTTATTAAGCTCTGCTTCACAAGCCTTTAATAAAGACGCATCATCTGCCAACAGTACAGCGTGTTTGGCATGTTGGAAAACAGGCAGTTTCGCTTGCAGATACCCTGCCATATCCCCATGGCGGTCTAGGTGGTCTTCAGACAAATTCAAAAGGGTTGCCACTTTCGCCCCAAGCCCCGTCACACCCTCAAGCTGAAAACTGGACAACTCAAGCACAGCAAGCGTCATCGGGGATTTTAACAGCTCAAGGGCAGGCGTCCCAAGATTACCCCCCACGCCTACAGCCACGCCCATATCCTCCGCCATCTGCCCCACCAGCGTCGTAACCGTACTTTTGGCGTTCGAGCCTGTAATGGCGATAATCTCAATGCCTCTATCATGACACTCATCAACAAACAGCTGCACATCGCTCACGATGGGCACGCCTGCTTGCTTGGCGGCTTGTACGCTAGGGTGCATCGGGTCTACCCCGGGACTAATGACGATACCCGCCGCAGACGACAGCACCGCCTCATCAAACCCCCCAAAGAAAGTCGCCACATCACTGGGCAGTTTTTGGGCAAGCTTCGGTGCGGCATTCATATCTGTGACTGCCAGCTCATAACCACGCTCATAAAGGTGCCTCACCGCCGACAATCCAGACGCCCCAAGCCCCACCACGACAAGCCGTCCTTGTTTGATATTTTTTAGAAAATCTTTCATAAAAACTCCCAACGCACTAAAATTTTTTCTATTATACCGCCAAACACCCAAAAAAAGTCAGCCCAAAAGAAAAATAAAAAAGCCATTGACCTTTCGGCACGGCTTTTTTATAATCAAAGGCTGTTATTTTTTGAGAATTTTCCATGAAACTAATCACCGCCATTATCAAGCCTTTTAAACTTGACGACGTGCGTGAAGCCCTGACCGATGCTGGCATTGACGGCATGACCATCACAGAAGTCAAAGGCTTTGGTCGCCAAAAAGGACACACCGAGCTGTACCGTGGGGCAGAATACGTGGTGGATTTTTTACCAAAAATAAAAATCGAGATTGCCGCCACGGACGACCGTGTGGAACTGGTGCTAGACGCCATCATAAAAGCCGCCAACACAGGTAAAATCGGGGACGGCAAGATTTTCGTCACGCCACTAGAGGGTGTTATCCGTATCCGCACAGGCGAAATAGACGAAGAGGCTTTATAAAAATCAGCCACGTCAGCCAAGTTCTTTTATGCCCACCCCAAATCACTCGCATTAAAAAAACCAAGTCGCCTTTGCCACCTGGTTTTTCTTTTGGGGGTTTTATGGTCAATTAAACCCAAAACACACCACCTTAGGTTTTCCGTTCGTAGTGAGCTTGTCGAACCACAATGGAAAACCGTTCACCCCTCGATAGGCTCAGGGTGAATGGTTTTGGTGGTTTTTGAGGTTAAATTACTATAATTACATATTCGGATAGTTCGGACCGCCGCCGCCCTCTGGCGTCACCCATGTGATGTTTTGGGCGGGGTCTTTAATATCGCAGGTTTTGCAATGCACGCAGTTTTGGGCATTGATGACAAACCGTGGCTCACCCTCATCACCATGCACCACTTCATACACCCCAGCAGGGCAGTACAGACGGGCAGGCTCAGCATACTGCGGCAGGTTTCTTGCGATTGGCACGGTCGGGTCGGTAAGTTTTAGATGTACAGGCTGATCTTCAGCGTGGTTGGTGTTAGAAATGAACACGCTTGATAATTTATCAAAGGTCAGCTTGCCATCTGGCTTGGGATAATCTGGCTTATAAGCATGATAAGCACGCTCAAGCTGCGCATAATCTGGCATAGTATCATGAATGGTCAGCGGCATCTTCCCACCCAAAAGATTCTGCTCCACGAAGGTGAACGCACCACCCATCCATTGACCCATGCGGTGCATGGCAGGAGAGAAGTTACGGGCGGCATAAGCGTCTTCATACAGCCATGAATTTTCAAAGGCGGTTTGGTACTCGGTGACTTCATCATGCTGACGCCCCGCTTTGATGGCATTAAAGACGCTCTCTGCTGCCAGCATGCCCGACTTCATGGCAGCGTGCGTGCCTTTGATTTTTGCAGGGTTTAGAAAACCTGCGTCATCACCGACCAAAACCCCGCCTGCAAATGACAGCTTCGGCAGGCTATTTAGACCGCCTTTCGTCAAGGCACGCGCACCGTAAGACAGGCGTTTTCCCCCCTCTAAAATCGGGCGGATTAGAGGGTGCAGTTTTAGGCGTTGCAATTCATCAAACGGCGACAGATATGGGTTGGTATAGGACAAATCCACCACCAGCCCGAAGCTGACTTGGTTATTTTCACCGTGGTATAAGAACCAGCCACCGCCCGTCCCCGTCTCAGACAAAGGCCAGCCAGAACCGTGCAAAATCACACCCTCTTCATGCTTGTCGGCGTCAATCTCCCACAGCTCTTTTAAGCCGATACCATAATGCTGGACATCACGGTCTTTGTCCAAAGAAAAACGGCTGATGAGGCGTTTGCCCAAATGCCCACGACAACCCTCACTAAAGATAGTGTATTTCGCCAAAAGCTCATAACCCGCTTCAAAAGACGGCTTCGCTTCGCCTTTGGCATTCACGCCCATGTCGCCTGTCAAAATACCACGCACTGAGCCGTCATCATTGTATAAAATTTCACTGGCGGCAAATCCTGGGAACATCATGATTTCCATAGCTTCTGCCTGCTCTGCCAGCCAACGCACCACATTGCCCAAAGAAACGATGTAGTTGCCCTCATTATGCATACTAGCAGGCACAACGCCGTTCGGCAGCTGTACGGTGCGGGTGGCGGTGGGCAGCATATAGACACGGTCTTCTTTTGCCTTGACGGTAATCGGGGCGTTTTTGGTCTGCCAGTCGGGGATAAGCTCATCTAAGGCACGGGTTTCCATCACCGCCCCCGACAAAATATGCGCCCCAAACTCCGAGCCTTTTTCTACCACGCAGACCATAAATTCTTCTAGCCCTGCATCATTGGCAAGCTGTTTTAGACGAATCGCCGCCGACAGCCCAGACACACCGCCACCGACAACCACCACATCAAATTCCATGGATTCTCTTTGTACTGACATCATAACTCCCAAAATAAAGCGGACTTGGCGTAGGCAGCTGCCATGGCTTAGCCCTTTAAAATACAGGTGTTTTTTAAAAATATCGCTTAAGTGCTTATTTTACCAACATCAGCGAGCAAGGCAAGGTGTTTTTTATTGACAATGATAAACCGCCCCGCTCGCCCCTTGATTTTTTAAAAAAATTTAGGCAAGATAAGCTGTATTTTTTGTTGTTTTTTCGTGAATTTTTGGTTGATTGGGCGTTTATCCGCTATTTATTAAATTAGGTCATGTATGAGCCACACCCCCCACGCTACGCTGACAGACGCCCTATCCGCCTACCAAGGCAATGACGGTGCAGGCATTAAAACCCCACCTTTAGACAAATGGCAACCCACCGAGACCGTGCCATTTGACATCGTCATCGACCATGAGGGCAACTGGCGACACGAAGGGCAAAAAATGACCAGACAGTCACTGGTGAACCTATTTGCCAGCGTACTTTGGGGAGAAAAAGACACCACAGGAAAACCCCACTACTACCTAAAAACCCCAACCCATTTATATGAAATCTGCGTCAAAGACGCACCGCTGTTTATCACCACCGTGGAGCGTATCTTAAAAGACGGAGTTTCTTACCTACAGTTTCACACCCACACAGGACAAAGCGTCCTTTTAGATGACACGCACACGCCCTATTTTCATGCCCGCCCTGACGCTGATGGCACAACCGATGAGTACGCACTTTATCTGCCTATGCCCCACGGCTTAACCGCCAAAATCAGCCGTAACGTTTTTTATCATCTCATCAATGAAGGCAAGCTTTGCGAGCATGAAAATGAAGTCACGCTCACACTTGAAAGCGGCGGACGCACTTACACGCTGTCTTATCCTGCCTAGGGACTATTCATGAACACACACACCACCTGCCATCACGCACCGCACGCCCCCATCGGTATGTTCGACTCTGGGGTGGGCGGTCTTTCGGTTTATCTGCATTTAAAGTCGCTGTTGCCCCATGAAGAGATTCTCTACTATGCCGACACAAAAAACGTCCCCTATGGCGAAAAAAGCAGCGAAGAAATCATCGCCCTGACAGACGCTGCCGTGGCATGGCTTATTAAAAAAGGAGCGAAACTGGTGGTCATTGCCTGCAACTCCGCTTCAGCCTACGCCTTGGACGTTTTGCGCGCTAAATACACCCTTCCCATTGTCGGGCTTGTGCCTGCCATTAAACCTGCCTGCCTCGCCAGTCAAAACAAAAAAATCGCTGTACTTGCCACCCGTGCCACCCTAAATGGTGCGTTATTTTCTGAAGTGGTGAACCACGTTGCCACGCCTTTAGGAGTGACGGTGTATCGGCATTTTGAGCCCAAACTTGTGCCATGGGTAGAGATGGGAATGCCCATCGACCATCAAGTCGCCGACCTCCTCATCACCCAAATGCACACATGGGCAAAAGACGGGGTGGACGCATTGGTGCTAGGCTGTACGCATTATCCGTTTTTTCGGGCATTTTTAGAGGCGGAAATCACAGAAAAAGCCATAAATATGACACTCATCGACTCAGGCGCCGCCATCGCAAGCCGTGTACAGTCCTTATTAAAAGACCGCACCGCCCCGCCCACAGACCAGCCAAATCCCTTACGCTTTTTCGCCACGGGCGATGACGCCACCGTCAGCCATACGCTGAGTATCGCAGAACGACTCATCGGCGAAAAAGTACTGCCAATGACCGCCACACATAACGAAATTTTTTCATAATTCACAAACTTACAACTGGATACAAAAAAACAGGGTGCAAATCACAAAAGCTTTGCTATAATAACCAAAAATATCGCCTACCAAAATCACCTTAATAAAGGATTTTTGTGCCACATCATCGCTATCACGTTCATATGATTTGTGACAACAGCGACCAGAGCATACACGCTCTGCATGACGCTTTGGTGATATTTTTTGAAAATAAAGCCCACGTCACCCGTGACTTATCCACCGTCAGCCCAGAAACTGCCAGTTATAGCTGGCGTTGCATTAACCGCTGCGACTTTGTTTTTGTACTTTTAGGCAACCAATACGGCAAGCTCAACAACACAGGCGTCAGCCAGCTGCACATCAGCTACCTAAACGCCAAAACCAAAAACAAGCCCCTATTTGTCTTCATTCATAATGATAAAAACAGTACTGAGCGTTCTCGCCAGTTAAACGATCTCATCACACTCATCAGCGAACAAAACCAAAACATTCAGCACATCAATGCCAGCACCAACTTGCCCGTGCTTTTGGACGTTTTGTATCATACGCTTGTCCATGAAAGTCTAAAAGAAAAAGACACTGCCGATGATGTGGCATATTTGGAAGAACCAAAAATCCATACGGACGTCCCTGTTGAGGCCATAAAAACAGACACCAAGGCGGATATACTTCAGCTTAAGCCTGAACTTTCAGCGGACAAGCACAGCCTGCATGAGCCTAGCGACCGCTTAACAGAAGAGCGTCACACCTCAAGCAAAAACAACCCCTTAAAAGACACAGAATCTAAACACGCCTTTTCTCGTGAAAAAGTATCCACTCGACAGCAACAAGAAATGCTGGGCAGTTGCTCAAAAACCACGCCCGCACTACATGAAGAAATTACCCTAAACTGCACTGCCCATGCCTTTCGAGGTGGTGCGCTCATTGAAGCGGTATTCATGGCGACAGTGACGTGGTATGACATTTTAATCAGTCTGCGTCATGTAGGGACGGCGTTCAGCTCCCAAAGATTCTGGCGCGCCCTAAACGAGCTTATCCAAGCCCAAGCCATGCCCGCTGTGAAACTTTCAGACCCTGAAGTTCACGCCATTAGTCGCTGCCAAGTCACCAAGGCAGATATGCTCTGGGTGCAAGAAACGCTCGAGCAGGCAGGCTGGATGATAAAAATTGAAGCACACGGCAGCAAAGAACTATGGCAGCTTGGCAAGATGGGACATGGCACTGCCCATCAACGTTCAGCTCTCTAAAAACCCAACACAACCAAACTGATTTTATCCTAAAAAAGGAGCATGGTATGACCGATAGCCTAAAAGACAATTTAGAAAAACTAGACACACTCATCGACACCTTGCACGATGCCGAAAAAAGCCGCACCCTAGAAGAACAGGTTGCTTACTTAAAAAACCAAGGTATCGACCCATCTAAAACCTATAAAAAATGGGACGATGACGAAGAAGAATAAATGTCTGAACGCTTTTTTATAGACCTAAAGCCTCTTTTAAAATAAGCGTCCTTTTATTCTTTTTATCCCGACACTTCTTTATAAAAACCCACCCAAAATAATATCAAAAAACCACTCGCCACAGTCTCCATCAAGCGAGCGGTTTTTTATTTTGTGCCAAAAACCCACGCAACACACCCGACTGATGCATTCTTTTACCTATGCTACTTGCTATTTATGCTTAAAAATTACACATCTTATTAGAATAAGCAACGCCAAGCTGAAAAATGGTCGCTATATTACACGATTTTTTCACAGTTTTACTGTAATTTTACGCCAAAATAACGTATAATCAAAAAGATATGCGTGTGTTTTTTAAAAGCTTAATGTTCCCCAAGTTTTTTATGACACTGCGTTTTGCCATTGTTTTTTATAAAATGATGGCGTGTTATGCTTTTAGGTAGCCCATCGCCACCGACAATCGCCCAAGATTTTAGGGTGTGATGGGTATGTTTTTTTGGTCTTAATTTAAGTAGTTGGCTTATGATTACCATCAAAAAAGGCTTGGATTTGCCCATCAACGGCGAACCTGCCGACAAAATTAGCGAACACAGACCGACCCATGTGGCACTCATCGGCTATGATTATGTCGGTATGCGTCCCACCATGGCAGTCAAAGAAGGCGATACGGTTGCCAAGGGTCAGCCGCTGTTTTTTGACAAAAAACGTGAGGGCGTGCAGCACGTTGCACCCGCTTCAGGTCGTATCATCGCCATTCACCGTGGCGAAAGACGTGTGTTTGAGAGCATTATCATCGAAGTTTCTGGCAATGATGAAGTCACTTTTAATGCCTATCCATCGGCACAGCTTGCCTCATTGCCACGCGAGACCGTGATTGAGCAGTTGGTCGCCTCTGGTGAATGGACAGCGTTTCGCACCCGTCCGTTTAGTCGTACGCCTGAAATTAACAGCACCCCCTCAGCGATTTTTGTCACTGCCATGGACACCAACCCCTTGGCAGTTGACCCGATGGTGGTCTTAAAAGAAGAAGCGGCTGCGTTTAATGACGGCTTGGCGGTATTATCCACACTCAGCCCAACCACCTTTGTTTGCCATCATGGCAAAGACACCCTTGAGCGTGTTGGTACAGTCGCCTCGGGCAACCAAACCACCTACCACGCCTTTAGCGGTGTTCACCCTGCTGGTAATGCTGGCACGCACATTCACTTTTTGCACCCCTTAGCTCGTGGCGTCACTGTATGGACGATTAACTATCAAGACGTCATCGCCATCGGTAAGCTCTTCACCACAGGCAAGCTATACACCGAACGCTTGATTTCGCTGGCTGGTCCATCGGTGAAAGAGCCACGCCTCATTCGCACACAGCGTGGGGCGGATTTGGGCGACTTGACCCGTGGTGAACTGTATGACGGCACGCACCGCATTATTTCAGGCTCTGTTTTGTCAGGGCGTAAATACTCGCCAAGCGTAGCACATTTGGGGCGTTTTTCTAACCAAGTTTCCGTGCTACCTGAGGGCTTTGAGCGTCCTGCCATGCACTTCTTTAGCCTTGGTACGAACCGCTTCTCTAAACTACCCATTTACCTGTCTCAGTTTTTCAAAGGCAAAAAATACAACTTCACCACCAGCACCAACGGCTCACCCCGTGCGATGGTGCCGATTGGCGTCTTTGAAACTGTCATGCCCCAAGATTACCTACCCACACAGCTTCTGCGTGCGTTAATCGTGGAAGACATTGTCACGGCGGTGGATTTGGGGGCTTTGGAGCTGGAGGAAGAAGACTTGGCGTTGTGTACGTTCGTATCACCTGGTAAATATGAATTCGGTGACATTTTGCGTGACAACTTGACCCGTATTGAGATGGAAGGCTAACGATGAAATTTATCCATAACATTTTTGACCGTATGGAGCCGTCCTTCACCAAAGGCGGCAAGTACGAAAAATACTATGCTATCTTTGAGATGTTTGACACCTTTTTTCGTCAACCTTCATCTCAAGCCTACAGTGCGTCTCACGTGCGTGATGGCGTCGACTTAAAGCGTATCATGATTACCGTCTGGCTATGTACGTTTCCTGCGATGTTCTGGGGTATGTACAATGTCGGCTTTCAAGCCTTAACCTATATGGCACACGCAGGTGTCACCCCCGAGGGTTGGCGAACACTGGTTACAGGACTGTTTGGCTATGACCCAAACAGCATTTTGGCGTGCTTTGCTTATGGGGCAATGCAGTTTTTGCCAATTTATATCGTCACCTTTGCCGTTGGTATCCTGTGGGAGATTATCTTTGCGGTGGTGCGTGGACACG
>JAUNEE010000079.1 GCA_030525705.1 Moraxella sp. | reverse complement strand
GGAATACACCAGCGTGAGCCTGCATTGTGGCACGAATTTCATCGGCAACTTCTTGGGCATTGTAGCCTTCGGTGGAGTTTTGTAGTTTTTCAAGGCGAGCTTTGGTAAAGTCAAGCACTCTTGGGTCAAGAGGCTTATAACTGCGGTCAGATTTGGCAAACTCATCTAGGATATGCTGACCTGCGGCACGACCAAACACCACCAAGTCAAGCAGGGAGTTTGTACCCAAACGGTTAGCACCGTGCACCGATACACACGCACACTCACCGATGGCATACAGACCCTTAATCACACGCCCTTCTGTATAAAGACCTTCTTCATCAATATGACCATCTAGTACAGGCACGGTTACCTGTCCGTGAATGTTGGTAGGGATACCGCCCATCATATAGTGAATGGTAGGCACAACAGGCACAGCCTCTTTGGCAATGTCCACATTGGCAAAGTTGTGGCTAATTTCAAACACGGACGGTAAACGCTTCATCAAGGTGTCTAGACCCAAATGCGTCATATCCATCAAAATGTAATCGCCATTAGGTCCACAGCCACGACCTTCTTTGATTTCTTGGTCCATAGAACGAGAAACAAAGTCCCGTGGGGCTAAGTCTTTTAATTTGGGGGCATAGCGTTCCATAAAGGGTTCGCCGTGCTTATTACGCAAAATCGCCCCTTCACCACGACAGCCTTCGGTCAAAAGCACGCCTGCCCCTGCCACGCCTGTGGGGTGAAATTGCCAAAATTCCATATCTTGCAAAGGAATGCCAGCACGCACCGCCATACCCAAACCATCGCCTGTATTGATATAGGCGTTCGTTGAAGCCTTAAAGATACGCCCTGCACCACCCGTTGCCAAAATGGTGGTATTGGCTTGAAAAACGCTAATGTTGCCTGTTTCTTGGTCAAGGGCAATCACGCCATTGATATTGCCATCTGCATCTTTGATAAGGTCAAGTGCAATCCACTCAACAAAAAACTGTGTGCCTTTTTCTAGGTTTTTTTGATAAAGTGTATGCAAAAGCGCGTGTCCTGTACGGTCAGCAGCAGCACAAGCACGAGGCACAGGCTTTTCGCCATAGTTGGCAGAGTGTCCACCAAAGGGACGCTGGTAAATTGTACCGTCTGCGTTACGGTCAAAGGGCATACCCATATGTTCTAGCTCATAGACCACTTTGGGTGCTTCACGGCACATATATTCAATGGCGTCTTGGTCGCCTAGCCAGTCTGAGCCTTTGACGGTATCATAAAAGTGAAAATGCCAGTTATCAGGACTCATATTACCCAAAGAGGCACCGATACCGCCTTGGGCTGCCACCGTGTGCGAGCGAGTGGGAAATACTTTGGTCAAAACCGCCACTTTCATACCGCCTTCAACCAGCTGTAGCGAGGCTCTCATACCCGAACCACCGCCGCCGACAATAACGGCATCAAAGTTTAGGGTGGGGATATTTTCAATGGGTTTTTCTGGTGCTAATGCCATAATTTTATTCCTATAATTCTAAAAAGGGACGATTTAAAGGATTACCAAAAAATCATCACACCCCAAAACAAATACGCCAAAATCGCCACGATTACCACCGCTTGTAGAGCGATTCGCAAACCAGATGATTTGATATAGTCGGTAAAAACCGTCCACATACCCACCCAAGCGTGAAAGACGAGCGAAATAATCGCCACAAGGCTAAACAGCTTCATCGGCAAACTCATCATAAAGCTATGCCAAGCGGTATAATCCACTTTATTAAATAGGAAAAATCCCACAATCACCACAGCATAAACGGCAAGCACAACAGCACTAATGCGTTGCAACACCCAATCACGAGAGCCTGAACCAGTCAAGCCTGTGGCACTTTTAATGCCTGAATTATTTCTTTTCATTAGAACATCACCCACACAAAGGAAGCAATAATCAAGACAAAGGCAATCACAAAGCTGACAATTGCCGCCGTCTTACCTGACTTAAACTCTTCGTTCATACCAAGGTCAGCAAGCAAATGCTTAATACCCATTACAAAATGGTAAGCCGTTGCCGCCACAAAAACCCACGCCACAAAACGCAAGGCAATGTTGTTTAATACCGTTTCAAACCCTTCTGGGCTTGACAAAGAAGTTTGCAAAACGCACAGCATAACAGGCACAAGCAAAAACAGCACAATGCCTGACACACGGTGCAAAATAGAAGCCATTGCAATTGGGGATTTGGAGTTTACCGCAATCACTTGGCTTAGAGGTAAATTAATCGGTCGGTTATTTTTCATAAGCGGGCGTCCTTTTTGGTCTTGTGGCAAATAAAGCACCACAACAAGCTAGCTTTGGCGACCCTAATTGTGGCTATCCACACATTCGCCTAAATAAAACACAAAACATAAAAAACAGTTGTACTACACAAACTTATCTTATGCCCAAATAAATGAGCATACTTAACCGATAAATTATAAAACGCTTACGCTTGAAATACAATTCTTTCTTGCAAAAAAAAGTCTGATTTTTTGTAAATTTCGCCCAAAATTTGATAAATAATGATGTAATAATTCTCATTATTTCATAGAATCAAAAAAATGGGGGATTATCAATTAAAAATATATAATTATTTAGAAAAATTAATCATAATCATTAATGCAATATTAAGATACTTAAAATGATAAATTGTTAAGCGATTCTAACACTGCCGCCAAAACCATTTACAAAAAATAACCATTCATGCCAAAAAAAGTTTTGCAAATTGGCAAATATTTGTTATCATCTACACAATGTTTGCTTGTGGACGACTTTTTTGGACAAAAGCGAAAGATAAACCACAACGCTAGCATTGAATGGCGGATTTTTATCAATTCGCTCACAAAAGGACGACAGAATATCTGTTTTTTGCATACATAAAATAAGAGGTTTAAGTTATGTCAGAAGTAAAATTAATCGCAGGCGGTACGGAATATGAACTGCCAATCCTAGAAAGCACGCTAGGTCGCCCTGTGCTGGATATTTCAGCCATTAACAAAGCAGGCTATTGGAGTTTTGACCCTGGCTTTATGGCGACCGCCCCAGTAGAATCCAAGATTACTTATATTGATGGCGACAAGGGCGAGCTACTGCATCGTGGCTACGACATTGCCGACCTTGCCGAAAAGGCAGAATATTCAGAAGTTTGCTATGCCCTTTTATATGGCGAGCTACCCAATGCCGAGCAAAAAGCCGAGTTTGAGGCTCGTGTGGCAAAAAGAATGCCTGTTCACGATCAACTGCGTAAATTCTTTGAAGGCTTTCGCCGTGATGCCCACCCAATGGCGATTATGCTAGGCGTGGTTGGGGCATTGTCTGCATTCTACCACAACCACCTTGACATTTCAGACCCAAAACACCGTGATGACACCTGCGTGGACTTGATTGCCAAAGCCCCAACCTTGGCGGCGATGAGCTACA
>JAUNEE010000078.1 GCA_030525705.1 Moraxella sp. | reverse complement strand
CTTGTAATTCGGCAATGGCAGCGTTTAATTGTGGCATAGAAGCAGAAATGTTGGGAAGTTTGATGACATTGGCTTCTGGGGTCAAGACATACTGACCAAGCTCGGCAAGTGCATCAGGGATTTTTTGTTCGTCTTTTAAAAATTCGGGGAAATTGGCAAGAATACGCCCCGCCAAAGAGATGTCGGCGGTTTCAAAGTCAATGTTTGAGGATTTGGCGAATGCCTTGATAATTGGTAAAAAAGACTGAGTGGCAAGGGCGGGCGCTTCATCGGTGTGGGTGTAGATGATTTTTGCGGTCATAGCAGTCATTCCTTAGTGTAACTGATAAGATAAAAAAAATTGCTACCATTATAACAAAAAATTGTGAATTGTACTAGCTTTTTGTAAGCAAGTGTTACCTAGTTTTCGCGTTTATCATATAAAAAATACGGCACACAAGCAAGCTTGGTTCAAGGCGTGGCAGTGAGTCTAAGCTGTTGCCCTTGGGTATTGAGCAGTACAAGGGTGTTTTCTTGGATTTGGTATCGGCTAAGTGTGCTTAAAAATCCAGCGAAAATGCGTTCATCTTTCATGTCGGGGCAGGCTTTTTTTGTGATGGCGAGTACGCTTAGATGAATGTTTTGTTGGTCTGTCGGTGCATAGTGGAAGCTTAGGCGGTTGCAGCCTGCATAAGCATGCCCCTTGCCTTCGGCGGTGAACGTAAGGCGAAGCGTGTTTTGGGCTTGTTCGCTAAAAGGCAGCTCGGGGGGCTGTGTGGGGTCAAGCCGCCAAGTGCCGACCAGCGTTAAGTCTGCGTTGGGCTTGGCTGGCGTGGAAGATTCGCTTTTTTGAGTGTTTTGATGGGGGTTTTGGGTGGCGTTCATTTGTGTTCCGTTTGATTGGCAAGCCGTCAAAGTGACGCTCGCCATTAAAGCCAGCGATAAAAAGAAAGAAAAAGGTGCGGTGCGTTGTTTCATGGCCGTTCCTAAAGTGGGGTCTTGTGGTTAAGGGGTAAGGGTAAACTGTGCGGTGGCGGTGTCGCTGTGCAGTGTTAAAATCTCTGTTTTGGCGGTTTTTGTTAGGCTAAAATGCGTCACTGTGCCTAAAAAATCCACCAAAGACCGCTCTGCCTGCCCATGCTCGCAGTCCCTTGGGGTGTTAAAGTTCTTTTGGAAGCTGAGTGCGCCTGAGCTGGCGTATAGGGCGTCTGTTTGGTTGTGGTTTAGGGTGTCACTTTGTATTTGAAATGCCAAAAAGTTGCAATGGCTGTCCAAGGTGGCAGAACCATCTTTTTCTATGTAAAGCCGCATGGCGTGGTTTGGGTTCTTTTGGGGGGTTAGTCCGTCCATCTGCAGCAGCACCCACGTCCGAAAAATGCCCGTCATCGGCACAAAGTGCAGCTCATTGCCATGTTTATCCATCAAGACAAGCTGTTCTTTTAACAGGCGATACCCTGCCAGCTCATCTAAAAAGTTAAAATAAATCTTGTCCATCGCCCCTGCCGTAGGAGAACAGCCTTTTTCTGTGGCGATGAAATGACTGTTTTTTCGAAGTTGCCCATCGTTAAAATGCAGACTGCCCGACAGACCGTTGCAGTCTGCCCATGCACCCAGATAAAAGTCCCCATCGACATCAGAGAGGTGGGTATTTGTGCTTGGTCTTAGGGTCAGCCTTGCCCAAGGCACGCCATCAAACAGCGTGGCGGTGCCTGTGGTTGTTTGGGCGGCAAGTCGCCAGTCGCCTGCGAGGACGGTGGGGGCGTCTTTTTCTGGGGGGTTTTGAGGGTGTTCGCTGTGGTGATTTAGGGTAGGTTGGGTGGTTGGGTTTTGACTTGGGGGGCTGGTGGCGGTGTTTTTTTGGTTAGGCGTACACGCAGCTAAGGTCATGCCCAAAGTCGCCCCGAAAACCGCCATAGATAAAGATGACAGGGCGGTCGGTCTAGAGGCGTGTTGTTTATTTGATGGTTTAACATGAGGCAAATGCGGGCGGCGTGTCATAATGTGTCCTTTTTGTGGGTGAGGTTATAAACTTGCCTGCCAAAGGTTAATGGCAAAACCAATAAACAGCGTCCCCACTAAGCTCATGGCGATAATAGACAACCAAGGGCGACTGGCAAAGCGTAATGCCAAGCCCTTGCCCATCATGACAAGTAATGCCAAATAAGCAAAACTCACAGTCTGTAAAATCACCGCCAAAGCAAAAAACGTCACCAAAGGACGTGGATAAGTAGGGTCAATAAATTGCACAAAAAACGATAAAAAGAACAAAATCGCCTTAGGGTTGGTCAGGCTAAGACTGAGCGAGCGTAAAAAGTAGTTTTGGACGGCAGGTTTGGCAAGCTTGGGCGGGCTGCTTGCCAGTGCTTTTCTGTGCTTAAAGGTTTGGTACGCTCCCCGAAAAATCTGTACCCCCATATAAGCCAAATATGCTCCGCCTAAAAGCTTAATGACATCGAAGATGGTAGGATAGAGTTTTAGGAGCGTTCCTGCACCAAGAACGGTTGCGATGATGAGCAGCGTATCTCCGCATAAAACCCCTGCCGTGGCACGCCAGCCGGCTTTTTTGCCATGAGCGGCAGCAACGGACAGACAGTACAGGCTGTTCGGACCGGGCAACAAAATGATGACAATCACCCCAATCAAATAAGCAGTGATATCGGTAATGCCGAACATGAACGCTCCTGCAGACGGCTATTTTTGAATGGGTTTATTTTACCAAAAAAATCGGGCGGGGCGTAGGGGTTTTTGGGTGTTTTCTGCAGGGGTTTTATGCTATAATTGGGCGAGGCTTACTTGGATTTTAGGAGAACTCAACGCCTAGCCTCCAAGTGTTGTATAACAAATAGGCAATCTGCCCTTTATATAGAGAATTTTATGACTACATTAACCAATCCTACCCTCGTCCTAAACTGCGGTTCATCGTCCATCAAATACGCCCTTATTAGTGAAGATGGCGAAACTCGCATTGAAGGCTTGGCAGAAGCCCTTGGCAATAGCGATGCCCGCATCAAGCATAAAAATCTAGACGGCTCAAAAGTTGAAATCAATATCCCCAATTCTGGGGCGCACACCGAAGCTTTAAAAATCATCTTGGGCGAGCTGATTGGCGAACACAAGCCTGTGGCAGTCGGTCATCGTGTGGTGCACGGTGGCGATAAGTTTACCAAAGCAACCAAAATCAACGCTGAAGTGCTTGCTCACATTGAAGAATTGGCAAGCCTTGCCCCCTTGCACAACCCAGCGAACGCCGCAGGCATTAAGGCGATTAACGAGCTGTTCCCAGAATTACCCCAAGTGGTGATTTTTGACACCGCTTTCCACCAAACAATGCCCGCCCACGCCTACCGCTACGCCATTCCAAAGGCTCTGTACGAAGAACACCACATTCGCCGTTATGGCTTTCACGGCACATCGCACGCCTATGTTTCAAACCGTGCAAGTACCTTGACCCAAA
>JAUNEE010000077.1 GCA_030525705.1 Moraxella sp. | reverse complement strand
ACCTGCGACCAATTGATTAAAAGTCAACTGCTCTACCAACTGAGCTAACGACCCTAACTATCAAACGTGGTGCATATTATACGCAGAAAATTTTTAATTGCAAGTCTTTTTTTTAATTTTTTTTCAAATATGTGTGTTAATTGTGGCTTAGGGCGTCAACGGGGTTGAGTTTTGCGGCATTTTTGGCGGGTAAAAATCCAAAAATAATACCGATGAGCGTAGAACAAACAAAGGCGGCAACGACCGATAGGGGTGAGTAAATCACAGAAAAATTTTCCCCGCCAAAGCGGTTAATAAGACTGCCTACGCCGAATGCCAATACAATACCTAGCACACCGCCCAGCACGCACACCAACACCGCTTCAATCAAAAATTGCTGCATAATGTCTGACTGCCTAGCACCGACCGCCATGCGTACCCCAATCTCACTGGTACGCTCTGTGACAGAGACCAGCATGATGTTCATCACCCCAATACCGCCCACAATCAAGGAAATAATGGCGATAGAGGAGATGAGTAGCGTCATGGCGGTGGTGGTGGACTCTACCGTTTGGCGGATGCTGTCGGTGTTCATTAGGGTGAAATCATCCGTACCGTGACGGCTTTCGATGAGTGATTTAATAGCGGTTTCGGCGGCATCTGAAGGCGTTTTTTCATCAATGAGTACCACGAAGCGGTCAAGATAGCTTGTGCCAAGCATACGGTGCATGACGGTGGTGTAGGGCATGTACAGTTCAGGGGTGTTGCTATTACGCCCGAAGCTGGCGTTTTTGTTGTCCAAAACGCCAACAACTTGCCCTGGGACATTGCCGACCATGAGGATTTCACCGACAGGGTTGCCTTGCCCGTTAAAAAATGTCTGATAGGCATTGTGGTCGATGATGATGTCTTGGGTGAGTTTTTGCTCGCTTTCACGGCTAAAGCCTTGCCCCATGGCGAGTTTTTCGCCCGTGACGGACAGATAGTCTCGCCCAACACCATTGACGTTGGCACTGCTTTCGATATTTTTATAGCGTGCGGTGACATTGCTGTCGACTTGGGGGCTGACGCTTAGGGCGTAAGGCTGTTCTGCTACTGCTTCAGCGTCGCTGATGGTGAGATTATCATAGCCGAAGCGTCTTCTTGGGTCGCCCCATGGGTAGCCGTCCATGACGGTGATGGTATTTGTGCCAAGGGCGTTGATTTCTGAGAGGATTTGTTTTTGGGTGCCTTGTCCAAGCCCCACGATAGACACCACGGAGGCAATGCCGATGATAATCCCAAGCATGGTCAAAAGCGTCCGCATTTTATGAGCTTTCATGGCATATAGGGACATTTTGAACGCTTCTTTTAGGCGGTCAAAAAATGCCAAAAGTGAGCTTTTGCTCGGGCTTGGGGTGGGGGTTTTTAGGGGGCGGGCGGCGGTGTTTTTTTCTGCGGTATAATAATCTTTGATGATATGCCCGTCTTTTAATTCAATAACACGCTCGGCTTGGGCGGCAAGACTGGGGTCATGCGTCACCATGATGATGGTATGTCCCTCGTCTTTTAATTGGTGTAAAATCGCCATCACCTCTTTGCCAGAACCGCTGTCAAGTGCGCCCGTCGGCTCGTCCGCTAAGATGATGTCGCCTCCATTCATTAAAGCACGGGCGATGGAGACACGTTGCTGCTGCCCGCCTGAAAGCTGGCTTGGGCGATTATACAGCTTTTCACCCAGCCCAAGCCGCCCCAGTAGACTGGCGGCACGGGCGTTACGTTTTTGGGTATCCATGCCTGCATAGACCGCAGGGACGGTGACGTTGTCTAGGGCGTTAATATCACCCAAAAGATGATACCGCTGAAAAATAAAACCGAAATGCTCACGGCGAAGACGTGCCAAAGCCTCGGTGTCCATGTGGCTGACTTCTTGCCCATAAATGCGGTAACTACCGCTGGTGGCTTGGTCAAGGCAGCCTAAAATATTCATTAAGGTGGACTTGCCTGAACCTGACTGCCCGATGATGGCGACCATTTCGCCTTGGTATAAGGTCAAATTAAGCCCGTGCAAGATACGAATGTACTCTTCGCCTGCAGGAAAATCTCGTACTAAGTCACGGATTTTAATCAAGGGGGGTTTGTCGTTCATGACGCCTCCTTACATCATCGGTGGGCGGCGACCGCCTGCGTTGCCATCTGCACCGCTTTCACTGACGATGACTTTATCGCCTGCTTTTAGACCAGACTTGATTTCGGCGGTGATGCGGTTATTTAGTCCGACTTCTACCGCCACAGCTTCGGCTGTGCCATCGGCTTTTAGGACTTTGACGGTGCTTTTGCCGTTTTCTGTGCGGATGGCGGCGGCGGGGACGGTGAGAACGTCTTTGACTTGGTTGATGATGATGTTGACTTGGGCGGTCATATCAATGCGAAATCTGCCCTCGCTATTATCTACGTCCAAGTAGCCGATGTAGTACACCGCACTGCTGGTGCTGCTGCTTGTGCTGATGGTTTCTGGGGCGGGTTCTATGCCTGTTAAAATGGCATCGAATTTTTGGTCGGGGTTGCCGATGATGTTGAATTTGGCGGGCATACCTGCTTGGATATTGATGACGTCTGCTTCGGAAATTTGGGCGTTGATACGCACACGGCTTAAATCGGCAAGGGTGACGATGTTCGGTGTGGAGGAGCTTGAGTTAACGGTTGTGCCTTGCTCGGTGGTGACTTTTACCACCGTCCCAGCGATGGGCGCACGAATGGTGGTGTAGCCAAGGTTCGTTTCAGCGGTCGAAAGGTCGTTTTGGGATTTTTTGATATTGGCATGGGCGTTGGTGATTTCGGCATTGGCACTGTGGACGCTGCTTTTGGCGTTTTCAAGGGCGACTTGAGCCGATACCAGATTGGCAGAGGCGACCTCAACCTCCGCACGGGCGTCGTCGTACTCTTTTTGGGAGATGGCGTCAATGGCGATGAGCGGCGTCAGTCTTTCAAGCTGGGTTTGGGCTTTTTTTAATTCAGCCTCCCGAGTTTTTATGGTGGCGATGGCACTTTGGACATCCCCTTGGCGGCTGGCTAGGGCGGCTTTGGCGGACTGTAGGCTGGCTTGGGTTTGCTCAAGGTTGGCACGGGCATTTTGTAGGTTGTTGCTTTGGGTAACTTCGTCAATTTGGGCGATTAAATCTCCTTCTTTGACAGTGTCACCAAGCTGAACGTGCAAGGTTTTTACCTCGCCGCTTACCTGTGAACCGACATCGACACTTTTTAGGGCTTTTACCTTGCCAGACGCCATAATGCTTTCCTCAATATCACCCATGACGGCTTCGGCGGTGATGTAATTTGGGGCGGTTTCTTTGGGTTTAAAAAAATAATACCCAAGCCCAAGCAAGGCAATCAGGGCGATGGCGATGACACCCCATTTTAGGGCGGCAGATTTTTTACGGGAGGTGAGAGCGGTCATGGCGGTCTTTATGATAGTGGTTGTCAGATAAAAGTCATTCTCAAAAATCGTTAAATTTTAGCACATGAAGTCATAAGTAGTATGGGTCTTGGTAGTAAAAAAGTAGGTGATTTGTAATGTTTTGTTGATTGATAGTGATAAAATCATAAAGGCGAGCGGTGCGTTTTCTCTGTATTTATCGGTTGCAGCTTTTTATTTAACATAATCCAAGAAATGCCCCGTGTCGCCCCCAAATG
>JAUNEE010000016.1 GCA_030525705.1 Moraxella sp. | reverse complement strand
GCCTTAGAGCGAGCGGTAGAAGGGCTAAAATGCCAAACGGCGGTGCATATTTGCTATGGCTATGGCATTAAGGCAAATACCGATTGGAAACAAACACTTGGCAATGAGTGGCGACAATACGAAGAGAGTTTCCCGCTTTTGCAAAAGTCTAACATTGACATTATTTCGCTAGAATGCCAAAATTCCAAAGTGCCAATGGATTTGATTGAGCTGGTGCGTGGCAAAAAAGTAATGCTTGGGGCGATTGATGTGGCAACCAATGAGATTGAAACGCCAGAACAAGTGGCGGACATACTTCGCAAAGCCTTGCAATTTGTGGACGCTGAGAACTTATATCCTTGCACCAACTGCGGTATGGCTCCCTTGTCTCGTGCTGTGGCTCGTGGTAAATTAAATGCGTTGGCACAAGGGGCGAGCATTTTGCGTAATGAACTTGCGAGTAAGTGATTGGTAAAGTTTATCAATTCGTGTTTTTTGATTGACAAAAAGGTAGGGGCGAATGGCAATTCGCCCTTATGCCTAATTTTCACAAACATCTAAAATAAGAAAATCAAAATGGTAGAAGTACAAGAATTTAAAGACGCAATGGCAAAGCTAACCACTGCTGTGCATATTGTTACCAGTGATGGGGCGTATGGTCGCTATGGTTTTACCGCCTCGGCGGTGGCAAGTGTTACCGATAGTCCGCCCACGCTCCTTGTGTGTATGAATACAGGCATTCGTTTTTATGACAATTTTGTCAAAAATGGCGTGCTTGCGGTCAATACCCTAACCGCCACGCAGTCTGAGCTGTCCAATGCCTTTGCCTCGCCTTTGACTTCGGAGGAGCGATTTGCTAAGGCACAATGGACGACTTTGACGACAGGCTCGCCTGTGCTTGAAAATGCCTTAATCAATTTTGATTGTAAAATCACAGAAATCAAAGAAGTAGGCACGCACGGTATTTTGATTTGTGAAATTGTCGGTATTCGTCAGATTCATCAGGGCAATGACGAAAAGGCATTGGTTTATAAAAATCGTGGCTATCACAGTGTTTAATCGTTGTGATTGATTTTAAAATAAAACTCGGCTAAGGCTGGGTTTTGTTTTTTGTGGGGGGGGTAAAAGTGTGCTATAATAAAACAAATGTAAAATGGGAGACAAAAAAATGTTATTAGACATCGCCATACTACCGCCTGCGGTACAATCTGCCATCAAAAATGGTGAACAAATCATTTTTGTAGAAAATGGTCAGCCGATACAGCCCATCAAAAAGAAAATCAATGATGGTGATTATGACATTAGCGAAATGGATAAAGCCATTAACGCTCCAAGTGTGGTTGTGCCAAAATTTAAGACTGCTTTGGAATTAAAACATTGGCTGGACAATCTGACGGATAAGGACTTTGTATAATGCGAATTGTGCCACAAAACAAACCTTATACTGTCATCTTGGGAAATAGCTTTAAACGCTATTACCCTAATTTTCCTGATGATGACCAATTAAAAATTGCCGAATTTATTCATCATATTGAGCATTTTGGTTTTGATGGTTTAACAGGTCGCAATAAAGCATCGCACAATGTCCCAAAAGACCACCCAAATTGGAGCGAGCGAGTAAAGCACGCTATGGATAATAATCTATGGCACTATCATATTGGTATTCCCAATTATGAATTGTCCGAAAATGGTGATTATACTTCTGAATATGTGCTACATTATATTTTGGGTGATGATTTTATTAAAATTATAGAAATGTCGCCCCATCCACCACTGATATTACCCGATGAATTGAATTAACATAGGTGAAAGTATGTTCTTACGCTATATAAAAAATATATTTTTTAGGAGTTTAAAGATGTCAAGCAATCCAAATATTAGCATTCGTGAAATGAATGATGATGAATTATGGGCGTGGTGGCTTTCACTTAGTGATGAGTGGAAGTGGCTATTTTTAAGAGAGGGCTTGGAGAAGACGGAATTATGGGAAGAGCTTCATCAAGGATTTAATAAAGACTATGATTATCAAAAAGAATTTGATTGGTTGGATAAAGAATTGATGTCTGCTTATCTTAAAAGGTTGCAGAAATCTAGTCATTTGGTTTTTCGTTGGGTTACAAATATCTCGCCGATTGCTCATCTAAGACATTTAAGTGTGCTGTCCTTGTACGGTCAAATTAACGATATTTCGGTACTTGCTAATTTCACTGAGCTATTTAACCTGACAGTGAGTGGAGGGCAAGTTCGTGATATTTCAGTGCTAGCCAGTTTAACGGGTTTGACCAGACTTAAGTTGTTTAATAATCAAATTAAGGATATTTCGGTACTTTCTCATTTAACAGAATTAGAGACTTTGAAATTATACATTAACCAAATTAGCGACATTTCTGCACTTGCTCATTTAACCAAGTTAGAACATATTGGTTTGGCGCAAAACCAAATTAAGGACATCTCACCCCTTGTTAATTTGGCGAAATGCAGAAGTCTTGATTTAGGAAAAAATCAAATCCAAGACCTATCCATTTTTGCAACTGCAAATTTGGAGTGGTTGAATAAGCTTGGGTTGGCTGGCAATCAAATTAGTGATATCTCACCGCTTAATAATACCAGTTTGCCAAGATTATATAATCTTTATTTGAGTGATAATCAAATAGAAGACCTTTCTTCTCTTACTAATCTTAAAGAAGTGTCTATTATTCATTTGAAAAATAATAAAATTAAAGATGTTTCCGTATTTGCCAATTTGCCTAAGTTGAGTGTGCTTTATTTGTGTAATAACCAAATTACAGATATTGCACCACTTGCGAATGTAACTTGGCTCACCAGTCTTAATTTAAGAAATAATCCAATCAACCCCAAAGACATTGAATGGCTAAAAGAAAAGCTACCAAATTGCAAGATTGAATTTGATGCAGAAGATTAATTTAATTGGTTGTTTGAATTGTTAAAAAAAATAAAACCTAGGGTTATTTTGGGTTTTATTTTTGGCATTAAAAATATCTTAAAGACAATCCAATAACAACCAATTTTAAACATTATCCTTTAACGGCACTTTTAATCTTTCTCTATTAGGGTCAATCGCCTTTAAAATCTCATTGCCCGCAGGCAAAAATTCGTCACTGTGGACGGATAATTGTGGCATTAAATGAAACGGCAAACATTATGCAAAAGATTGATGATGTTTTTGAATGACGATAAAACAATCGGTTGATGATGGGTATTTTGACTAGCTGATTTTAAAAGAATAGAGTAAAAAAGTAATGGGGTGAAAAAAGTGAAAAGCCGCAATAAACGCAAAATGGGGGTGGCGTTTATTGCGGCTTTTTTGACAAGAAGGAGTGGTCTTGTCAGTCTCTTATGTCCTTATCTTCTATCCATAAGTACAGCGTATCATCCTTGGTGTTTTTCCTTAAACACTTTCCGTCTGCTGTGTGTATATTATGCAAAAAAATCCTTTGGTTTGTATAGTGCTAAAAAACGTCAATCTTTGTAAGATTTTTCTTACAAATCATAGCCAGCCTGCACGCCTAAACTTGTGATGTAGGTGAATGCACACGATAAGCACCGTCCCCACCACCAAAAAATACCCATATTTCCAGTGCAGCTCTGGCATAAAATCAAAGTTCATTCCATAAATCCCCGCCACCGCAGTCGGCACGGCAGCGATACCCGCCCACGCAGCGAGCTTTCGCACAACATCGTTTTGCCCCATCGTTACCATCGCCATATAGGTGTCCATCGCCACCGAGAGCATTTCGTTTAGCCCATTTACCGCATCAATGGAGCGGAGCAGGTGGTCATTGACATCTTGAAAGTAGGGCTTGGCGGTGCTAGGAAAATGCGACAACACATCGTTGTTTTTGTGGTTGATAAAAAACTTACAGACATCTTGCACAGGCAAAATCACCGCACGCATATGCACCAGTTGTGATTTTAATTCATACAGGCTTTTTAGGGTATCACGGCTAAATTCATAAGAAAAAATATTGCGTTCTTGTTCTCGCAAATAATTGCCCAAACGGTCAGTAATCGGCAAATAGTTATCCACAATAAAGTCTAAAATGGCGTGCAAAACAAAAATCGGTCCCAATCGCAAGCGGTCTGGGCGTTTGTGATAATGCTCACGGACGGGAGCGTAGGAGTTGGACGCACCGTTTCTAATGGTGATGATAAAATTTTTGCCCATAAACACCGCAGTCGTACCGTAGCGGATTTTGTTGTCTTCTAATTTGGCGGTACGCACAACCACAAACAGTGTGTCATTGGCATAGCTTTCTACCTTTGGGCGTTGGTGGTCGGCAAAGGCGTCTTCTAGGGCGAGTTCGTGTAAGTCAAATTCATCTTTGACTTGCTCAACCGTCTCAAAACTGGGATCATACAGCCCAAGCCAGACAAATTGGTTTTGGTTGGTTAGGGCTTTGCTGACATCGCTAATGTCTAATTTTTGGGCAACTTCGCCCGTTTTGCGAGAATAAGAATAGCAAACAATCAGCTCATCTTCGCCATACTGCTCAATGTCTTCTAGGCGGTCAGCGTCTGGGTCATAGATGGTCTGGGTTTCAATGATGTCTTCAAGCGTGGCTTCACTGTCGCCATAAATATAACTGTCGGTGTCATCGCTTAGACTGTCAAGGGCGACTTCGTCATCATTATCATACTCTTTGTCGGAGAGTTTTAGGCTTGGGCTGTTGTCATCGTGTTCGGTGGGGGGTATGGTGTGGTCTTTGGTGTGTGGCATTGGTTTCCCCCTGATAGATGAAGTATGGCAAATGGGGTATTATAACAAATTTTTAATCCTTTTTAAAATGGTAAATGTGGGTGTTATTTATAATAATTGAAAATTTTGATGCTTTTTTATTAAAATTGATAATTGGTAAATGGTTGGCGATTTCGTAACGACAAGCAATCATTAAATCAGGTAAATCAAAAGTATTGTTTTTGGCGGTTAATAAGGTAGCCTTTAATTTTGCTGAATTTTCTATGACAAGAATGTTGCTTTCAAATAGGGGTAATAAGTTGTCAATAATTTGTGGTCGTTCTATTTTATAAAAATGTGATAGCACCCAAATTGTTTCTAAAATAACAAGCATTGATATATAGGCATGTTTATTTTCAAGCTCTAACTGATAAAATAAGTGAGCAACTTTTTGAAATTGCTCTAAATTATCTTTGGTAATTAACCTACCAAAATATTAGTATCCAAGGAAATCATTATGCTTCCCAATTTTCATAAGCTCTTGCAATGCTTTCATTCATTTCGTCAATCGTTGCAACTTTATCGGTTTTAATGGTCATTTTATTTAGTAATTCATCAACAGATAAGGTTTTTTTCTTTTTCAAAGGGGGGTGTTAAAATTGAAAAATCAAGCTCAATAAAACCATTTTTATAAGCAAATGGCATTAGCTTATTTAAATCAAAGTTTTGTACAATGAGTGTATTGTTTTGAATTTGAGCGGTCATTTGCATAAAAATATTCCTTAAAAATGGTTTGTATTTGCATTTTACCACATTTTGCTGTTAATGAAAACACAAAAACCCCTAGCCCAAACCGCTTAAATGTGCTAAACTATGTCGTATTTTGCAAAATTTGCCCAAGCTGTCATTAAGCGACATTTTTGGGAAGTTCGTTGATTTTTTATAATTTTTTTGGGGTCTTTTATGGCAAAAGCAGGTAAAAATGTCGTCGTTTTAGGAAGCCAATGGGGCGATGAGGGCAAAGGGAAAATCGTGGATTTGCTGACCGAAAAAGCAACTGCGGTGGCGCGTTATCAAGGCGGACACAACGCAGGGCATACGCTGGTGGTTGGCGGTGAAAAGACGGTGTTGCACCTGATTCCATCTGGCATTTTGCGTGAGGGTGTTACCTGCTTTATTGGCAATGGTGTGGTGCTTGCTCCTGACGCACTTTTAAAAGAAATGAAAGGCTTGGCGGACAAGGGCGTGCCAGTGCGTGAGCGTCTACGCATTTCGCCTGCTTGTCCTTTGATTATGCCGTATCACACCGCCCTTGACCAAGCCCGTGAAATCAAGCGGGGCGGCAACAAAATCGGCACAACGGGACGAGGTATCGGTCCTGCTTATGAAGACAAAGTGGCACGCCGTGCCTTGCGTGTGGCGGATTTGTTCCGTGCGGATTTGGCGGACAAATTAAAAGAAATTTTGGAATACCATAACTTTGCCTTGACCCAATATTATGGCGTAGAAGCCATTGATTATGATGTTACGCTAGAATTATGCAAAATTTGGGCAAGCGAGCTAAAAGACTTGGTGGTAGATGTTACCGATGAGCTAGAACAACGCCGTCAAGCGGGTGAAAACTTGATGTTTGAAGGGGCGCAGGGGACTTTGCTTGACATTGACCACGGCACTTATCCTTTTGTTACCAGCTCCAACACCACCGCAGGCGGCATCGCAACAGGCACAGGGCTTGGTCCTTTGTATTTTGATTATGTGCTTGGTATCACAAAGGCGTACACTACCCGTGTCGGTTCTGGCCCTTTCCCAACCGAGCTGTTTGATGAAGTGGGCGAGCATTTGGGCAAAGTCGGACACGAGTTTGGGGCAACAACAGGGCGTGCCAGACGCTGCGGCTGGTTTGATGCCGTTGCTCTTCGCCGTGCGGTGGTGCTAAACTCAATGAGTGGCATTTGTTTGACCAAACTTGATGTGCTTGATGGCTTATCCGAGCTAAAAATTGCTACCGAGTACAGCGTGCCAGAGGGCGAAATCAAAGGGGCGTATGACGCAGAATATTATGCCAAAGTAACGCCTGTTTATGAGACTTTGGCGGGGTGGAGCGAAAGCACGGTGGGCGTGAAAAACTTTGATGATTTGCCCGAAAACGCCAAAAAATACATCAAACGCATTGAAGAGCTGGTCGGCTGTCCCGTGGACATCATCTCAACAGGTCCAGACCGAGACGAGACCATCGTATTAAGAGACCCTTACGAAGTATAGTGGCGAAAAACCCAAGTTTAGGCTTGGGTTTTTGTTTTTAAAATTATCATTATTTTTTTATAAAAATGTCCAATGCTTTATTAAACGACTTATTATTATCCATCATTAACTTTTTGACTTCGGGAATGACTGCCATTACAGGAATGGGCGGTGGCATTATATTGATTGGGCTTATGCCATTATTTATGCCTGCCAGTATTATTATTCCCATTCAAGGGGCGAGCCAATTAGCCAGTAATGCCAGCCGTGTTTGGTTTGGAAAAAGTGCATTAAGATTGGATTATTTAAAGGAATTTTTAATCGGTTCGGCATTAGGAATGGTGGTGTTTGGCATTGCCATTCGGTTTATTTCATTGGAGCTGATTCCGTTATTTATCGGCATTTATATTTTGTTAATGCAATGGTCAAAAACCTTTGATAACTTATTAAAAAAAGCCAATAATTTTTATCTTATCGCCTTTATTCAAATGGGGACGGCATTATTTGTGGGGGTGTCAGGGCCTATGCAAATTGCGTTATTAAATAAAAAATACGCCGATAATGATACGGTCGTTACCACAGGGGCGTTAATGGCGAGTATTATCCATTTGGCGAAGTTATTGGTTTATGGGTTAATGGGATTTTCGTTTTTGGCTCATTGGCGAGTGATTGTGCTGATGATTGTATTTGCTACGCTGGGGTCTTGGGTGGGGGTCAAATTACGCCATAAAATTCCAACGGATTGGCTTAAAAAAATATTGCCCATTGGTTTGACCATCATTGCCATTAAGATTATTTGGGATACAGTGGTGAAGATGGGGTGGATTTGATTTTTTAAATGATAAAACATTTGGAAAAGTGTGGGGTGAGTGAATCATGTTTCGTTTGACTTTTTTGGGTACTTCGGCGGGATTGCCAACCAAGCACCGCAACGTCTCTGGACTTGCGGTGGCAAGCGTGCTAAAACCCAGTGCGAAAAATGCTCCGTGGGTGCTTGTGGATTGTGGTGAGGGGACGCAGCACCAGCTTTTAAAGACGCCTTTAAAACTGGCTTCCTTAAAGGCGATTTGTATTACGCATTTGCATGGCGATCATTGTTATGGGTTGGCAGGGCTTTTGGCGAGCCTTGGCATGCACGGACGCACAGCCCCTTTGACTATTATTGCACCTAAGCCTTTAATTAAGCTTTTGGATGCATTTAGTTTGGTAACTGAGCTATACTTTGATTATCCCGTGGAGTTTATCGCTGTCGAAGAGATGAGCGAGGTGGTGCTAGATTTCGGAGGCGGGCATACACTTGGCATTGAGTACGTACCTTTGTCGCATCGTATGCCATCTTATGCCTATAAATTTTATCAAAGACACAGCAGCGAGCGGATAAACACCGCTTATTTGACAGACCTAGGGGTAGAGAAGAGCGACTGGCGTACCTATGCCAAAAGCCATCAGCCAACCGACCCTAAGGTGATGATGACTCATACCAAGCAGTGCTGTCTGGTGGTGGCAGGCGATAACGATACGCCAAGCCTTCTAACGGAGGCGGTGATGGGGGCGGCAGCTTTAGTGCATGAGTGTACTTATACGCAGGCGGTGGCGGATAAAATTGCCGCCAAAGGGGCGTATAACCCCATGCACAGCAGTGCCAAGGATATTGCGGTATTTGCTCAAAGTGTCGGGCTAAAAAATCTGATTTTGACACATTTTAGCGGGCGTTTTGCGATGTTCGATGAGCCAGACAGCCCAAAAGCCAACATGGGGCATATTCGTGCGGAGATTGAGCGTTATTATGACGGGCGGTATGTGCTGGCGGAGGATTTTTTAGAGGTGTTAATAGAATGAATGGGTGTGATATAAGATGAAAGATTGTCAAAAGTGTGTTTGTATGCGATGATTGCATGACGATATGCCGTTTTTGAATTTAGCTTTTCATACAGAAGCTTTTATTATATCGTACCTTTTATTTTATGTGTTTTATAGTTTAGCCAACAAAAAGTAGATAGCCATGTACACTTATTCTTATGCCGACCAAGCCTTGGTCGATGAGCGTGTCGCTCAGTTTAAAAGTCAAACCGAAAGATTTTTGGCGGGGGAGTTGCCTGAAGATGAGTTTTTGCCCCTAAGATTACAAAATGGACTGTATGTTCAGCGTCATGCCCCCATGCTGAGAATTGCCATTCCTTATGGGCTGTTGGCGAGTTATCAGTTAAGAACCTTGGCGGACATTGCCGATACTTATGACAAAGGGTATGCCCATTTCACGACACGCACCAACGTCCAGCTAAACTGGGTGGAGCTACCGAAAGTGCCTGAGATTTTGGGTGTTTTGGCAAAAAGTCAAATGCACGCCATTCAGACCTCGGGTAACTGTATTAGAAATACCACCACCGACCCGTACGCAGGCGTGATTAAAGATGAGATTGCCGACCCACGTCCTTATTGCGAAATTATCCGTCAGTGGAGTACATTCCACCCTGAGTTTGCTTATTTGCCCAGAAAATTTAAAATTGCGGTGATTGGGAGTCAAAGCGACCGTGCGGCCACGCAGTTACATGACATTGGCTTGCAATTAAAAAATGAAAATGGCGAGCTTGGTTTTGAGGTGATTGTGGGTGGTGGCTTGGGTCGGACGCCGATGATTGGTAAGACGATTTGTGAATTTTTGCCCAGATGCCATCTTTTAAGTTATCTTGATGCCATTTTAAGGGTCTATAACCTGCAAGGCAGACGTGATAATAAGTACAAGGCTCGCATTAAAATTTTGGTGGATAGCCTTGGCAAGGAGGAATTTGCACGCTTGGTGAATGAGGCGTGGCAGATGACCAAAGATGGGGATTTGACTTTAAGTGACGAGGATTTCGCCCGTGCTGAAAGTCACTTTACCAGCCCTGCTTATGAAAATATCGACCCATTAACCGTGCCAGCTCTTTTATCTGCCCATGAGAATGACGCTGCGTTTATGGCGTGGTACAAACAAAACACTGTGGCACATAAGGTGGCGGGTTATCGTATTGTGGTGCTGTCCTTAAAGACGGGTATTGTTAGCCGTGATGGCGTAGAAAAATACGTTCCAGCGGGGGATATGACCAGTGCTCAGATGCGTGCTTTGGCGGATTTGGCGGACGTGTACAGCTTCGGTGAGATTCGAGTGACGCACCATCAAAACATGGTGCTAAGCGATGTCAAAGTGGCGGATTTGTATGTCTTATGGCAAAAACTTCTGGCACTGGGTTTGGCTCGTCCGAACATCGGCACGCTGACGGATATGATTGTTTGCCCTGGCTTTGATTATTGCTCTTTGGCGAATGCGACCACCCATAACATTGCAGGGTTCATCGAGCAAAAATTTAGCGACTTGGATTATTTGTATGATTTGGGGGATATTCGCCTAAATATGTCAGGCTGCATGAACGCCTGTGCTCACCACCATGTCGGTGACATCGGCATTTTGGGCGTGGATAAAAAAGGTGAGCATTGGTATCAAATCAGCCTTGGCGGTACCTCAAGTGAAAATGCCAAGCTTGGGCAGATTTTGGGGCGTGCGGTGGCAGCGGATGAGGTGGCGGACACCATTTTGACCATCGCCCATGTGTACAAAGAGGGGCGCCAAGAGAACCAAGACAGCCACGAAAGCTTCGGTGAGTTCGTGGCACGGGTGGGGCTTGCACCCTTTAAAGCGGCGGTGTATGGGGCGTGATGGCGTCTTGTTTGGATAATTATTTAGAGGTATGCCATGATTGTTTATGTGGATAAAAATAAAAATTTAGACCCAAAGCCAGCAGCGTTTTATTATCAGTTGCCAGAGGGTGTGGAGGCGGAGGTGTTTTCTGCGGCGTTCGAGGGTTTTTCTGTGTGTACAAGTGTTGAGGTGCGGGGTGTGATTGTGCTAAAACGCCCTGAGGATTTGGGTGATGAAGCTGCTTTTTCACCAACCGCTCCCGTCAGCCTACTACTGACCGCAGATGATACCGCAGATGAATTGTCCGCCATTATTGCAAAACAGCCGATTGCTAATGTCGTGATTTATGTGGCGGATTTTAAAGATGGACGGGTCTTTAGTCTGGTGCGTGGACTTCGCTTGGCGGGCTTTGCTCAAGACATTCTGGTGGCGGGGAAGTTTGGTTTTGATCAAGCCAGCTATTTTTACAAATCAGGGGTGTCAGGCTTTGTTATCGCTGAAGACAAGCTTGAGCTACTAAGTCACACCTTGGGGGATTTGAAAACCGCTTACGAGGGGCGTTCCGTAAAACGACTGCCACTGTTTTCTTAAAATCTTATTTGGATTGACCAAGGGGGATTTAGCCAATCAATTGGGTGGATAAAAATCACCAAAAAAGCCACGGAAAAAAGCCGTCGCTTTCTTTTTTGGTGCAGTGTGGGACGGTTTGAGCTGGTTTATGGATAAAAAATCAGCCCATCATAAGACAGACTGTTTTTTTGTATTATTTATTCGTCATTTGCTGAGGTGAGGCGTTTGACGTCTTTTTTGACGGTTTTGGCTTCGCCATCGACCGTTGTACCACGTCCGCCAAACGGACTGCCACCACCAAACGGACTGCCGCCAAATGGGTTATTTGTGCCAAAGGGGCTGCCACCCATACCCCCAAAAGATGCGTTGCCGCCCATTTGTTTCGCCATCATTGCCATCATTTTTTCTTGGTTTTTTAGGGCGTAATCTTTGGCTTTAGTAGTTAGGGTTTTTTGGACGGCAGGAAGTAGCAAGAAAAACGCCACGATGTCACTTAAAATCCCTGGTAAAAGCAATAACAGACCCGCCATGCCACGGGCGATGGATTTGGTTAGGGTTGCTTCAGAGGGCTGGTTGGCGGCACTGGGGATAACGCCTGAACGCATTTGCTGTGCCATGGGGTTGATGGTTTGTGCGGTTTTTTTCATCATGCCAATGCCGATGACCGCTGCAATCACGAACCAAAAAAACACATACCAGCCACTCACAAACTGGGCGATTAGCACCCAAAGCAGCATTTCAATGATAAACCACACCAAAGCAATGCCAATCACGATTCCCATAATAAACCCTTATGTTAAAAAGTCAAAACTGCTATAATACCCTTAAATTTGGGCATTTGCCAAGCCTTTCAAGGGTGAAAGGGTGAATTTTTATCCCAAATCGGACATTTTTTTAGGTTTTTTTAAAAAAGAGAGACCATGTCATTGATTATCGGCATCGACCCAGGTTCACGCATGACAGGCTATGGCATTATTGAAAGTCGTGGTGATGTGCTGACTTTTTTGGACGCAGGCACGATTTATACAGAGGGTGCGGATATGCCGTTGAGGTTGGCTCAGATTTTTTCGGGCATTCGCCGTATCATTGAGCATCATAAAAAGTACCGTGATGCCCCGATGAGTGCCGCCATTGAGCAGGTGTTTATGGCACAAAACCCCGACTCCGCCCTAAAGCTTGGGCAGGCGAGAGGGGCGGCGATTGCGGCTTTGACGGCGTGTGAGCTTGAGGTTTCAGAGTACACCGCACGGCAGATTAAGCAGGCGGTCTGCGGCTATGGAGCGGCAGATAAAGAGCAGGTGACAGAGATGGTGTGCCGATTTTTGTCGTTGCAATTTGTACCACAAACGGACGCTGCGGACGCATTGGCGTGTGCCATTTGCCATGCACACAGTCAGCATTCTATGAAAAAGCTTATCGGGGCAAGTATTGGGCGTTCTGTCTCAAAAAAGAAAGGTCGATGGCGATTGACTGAGGCGGATTTGCTGGCGGTAAAAAATAAGTAGGGTTATTTTTTGAGTTTTTCTGTCTTTTTGATATAATGGCGGTTTTAATAACCGCTTTTTAAGCTTGGGGCAAGCATGACAACGAACACGCTTTTTGATGGCACGGCCATCACGGTGATGATTTCTAAAGAGCAGATTGTAGAAAAAGTGGCAACACTGGGTGCTGCCATCAGTGAGACCTATAAAGACAGTGGCAAAGGCTTGGTGCTGGTTGGGCTTTTGCGGGGTTCTGTGATTTTTATGGCGGATTTGTGCCGTCATGTGAGTTTGCCACATGAGCTTGATTTTATGACCGTGTCTAGCTATGGTGCTGGCACGACTTCTTCGGGTGATGTGAAAATCCTAAAGGATTTGGACGGTGATATTTGTGGCAAAGATGTGCTTATCATTGAAGACATCATCGATTCTGGTCGTACACTGGATAAAGTAGTGGCACTGCTTAACACCAGAAACCCGAATTCAGTAGAAATCTGCACACTGGTTAGCAAGCCCTCCAGACGAGAAGTGGACGTGCCTGTGAAGTTTTTAGGTTTTGAAGTGCCGGATAAATTCATCGTGGGCTATGGGCTTGATTATGACCAAAAATACCGCCATTTGCCGTACATCGGTGAGATTGGCTTGTGATTTCTCATAAAAATGCCTTGTCACACGCTCTATACACAGCTGATTTAAAATTGTGCTAAACTTAAGCTAAGTTTGACGTGTTATTTGATGCGTTAATGCGGTTATTTGTGTGTTAAGTCGACCTTAAAAAGGATTCTTATGTCAGAGATACGCCATTTGCCCTTGGCGGTGCATTTTGAGCCTAGGCTGCTAAGTGAGCTTGGGGTGGCACCGCTCGGTCTTTTGATGACCACCAGCCATCAGCCCACGTTGCTTGCTAAATCGGGGCTAAAAGGAATTTTGGCAAAGTTGCCTTTCGGTGATGATAGCCCCGTGCCGATAGACATTGATGTGAGCTGTGGTCTATATAATGACAAAGGCGAGCTGTTAGAGGTGGTCTGGTATGGCAACTTACGCAACCAAGGCGAAAGCGTCCGCCATCACGGGGATACGTTCATCGGCATGAATAAAGCCTACCGCCCAAGCTTGGTGGAAGAAAATCTGAGCATTCGCTTGCATGAGCTGCCAAAGGACGTACATCGTTTGGCGTTGTTCGTGCATTCTAAAGGGGGCGAACCGTTGGCGAAAGCGGTGGCAGGCATGGTTTATCTAAAAGATGGCGAAGGGCGAGTGATTCATGAGCGGAGTTTCGCCAGTCTTGATAAAACAGCAACGGGCATTTGTGCGTGGCAGATGGTGCGAAGCGAGGGGGATTGGCGAATATTTGCCCCCATGAGCATCCTAAAAGCCGCCAATGCAGGCGAAATGCCAAAAAAATGGCATGGCTTGGGCAATTAACAATATAGATGAGGGTTTTTGGCGGGTGATTCTTAATTGTGGTTGCTGAAAGTATCTTGAGGTTTTTCGCCAAGACCGCTTAAGATAAATAAAATCCTCACGTCCATCATCACAGAATAATACTAAAAAAGAGTAAGTAATTATGTCAATCAAATCTGACCGCTGGATTACAAAAATGGCGACAGAACACGAGATGATTTCGCCATTTGAGCCGTCACAGGTGCGGTTTAATGAGCGGGGTGAAAAACTGGTGAGTTATGGCACTTCAAGCTATGGCTATGATGTTCGCTGTGCTAGAGAATTTAAGGTATTTACCAATGTGCATTCTGCCATTGTCGACCCGAAAAATTTCGATGAAAGAAGCTTCATTGACATTGTGGGTGACGAGTGTATTATTCCACCGAATTCTTTTGCTTTGGCACGTACGGTGGAATATTTTAAGATTCCACGGGACGTTTTGACCATTTGCCTTGGTAAGTCAACTTATGCACGCTGCGGTATCATTGTGAACGTCACACCGCTTGAGCCTGAGTGGGAGGGTCATGTGACGCTTGAGTTTTCTAATACCACCAACTTGCCTGCGCGTATTTATGCGGGCGAGGGCGTGGCACAGATGCTCTTTTTTCAGTCGGACGCCGATGATGTCTGTGAGACTTCGTATAAAGACCGTGGCGGAAAATACCAAGGGCAAACAGGCGTCACATTGCCGAAAGCTTAATGAAATTATTTTTTTAGGAAAAATTATGTCAGACATTCATATCGAAAAAAACCACAGCTTTGATTTTGAGACAGCCAGAGCTCAAGCCAAAAAATGGCTAGAATCAGCACATCAAGAGTTTGGGCTTGACGTGAATTACAGCGAGAGTGCCGACCAAGACACCGCCACCATTAAAAAATCTGGTGTGGAGGCGGTTGCGACATTGACGGCAGATACAGTGGTGTTTGATGCGAAATTGGCATTTTTGGCAAAGCCTTTAAAAGGGGCGATTCAGTCAGGCATTGAAGATGGCTTAAAAAAGTACTTTGCTTAAGTTGGCGTGGGTTTTGGTGATAAAAGACGCATGATGATGTGCAGTGGTGCATCAAGCATCTGCCAAGCCCCAAACCTTAAGTCATTTAATTAACAGTCACTTAAAGATACTTATCTAAGCTTTGATGGGTGTTGGCTCAAATGTGCATTTGGGCGAGATAAACCGTCCTTATGGACGGTTTTTGTTATTTTTTAGATGGGGTGAATGAATGCAGGATACTAAAAATAGAATAAATGTTAATGTTTTTTGGCAGGCGGTCAAAAAAGCCACGGTGATGACGGCGTTTATGATGGTGATAGGGCTAGCATATGCCCAAAGTCAGCCTATTTTAATCAATCAGCCTACCACAGCCCCAGCCGTCACGCCCATTCCTGCGGTTTCTGCTCCCATCGGTGGTGGTCTGCCAAGCGAGGTGCAAACTGCCTTGATGGCAGCAGGGCTATCACCCAATGAACTAAGCATGATGGTAACGCCCTTAAATAAAGGCACGAAGCCCGCCACGCCCATTTTAAGCCACCTACCAAACACACCAAGAATTCCTGCCTCCACCCAAAAACTTATCACCACCGCTGTAGCCTTGGATAGACTGGGGGCGGATTTTGTGTGGCATAATGGCATTTATTATCGGGGGGTTTTGGCAAATCGGACGTTGTATGGCGATGCGGTGCTGGTGGGTAGCGGCGACCCTTCGCTTGACCATCAAAGGCTAAGTGGGCTTTTGTCTTTATTGGCGAAAAAAGTACGTCACATCACAGGCGATATTTATATCGATAATAGTCGCTTTGTGAATGTGGGTTATGACCCAAATGCCTTTGATGGGCAGGGCGGTCGCTCTTATAATGCAGAGCCGTCCGCTTTTTTGGTGAATTTTGGCACGGTGGAATTAAAGATGACCGTCTCTGGGTGGTATTCCTTAAAAGAGACTGGAGACGAGCCTGTGATTTTTTATCCCAATCGTAATGACGGCAACGCCAGCGTGAGCTTGCTGCCTGAGCTGTCGGGTGTGGACTTCCCAAAAACCGTGGCGGTCAATCACGGCAGATGTAGCCTGCCAAATATGAGCGTGCAGGGCAGAACCATTCGTTTAAATGGCGTTATGGGTGCAGGTTGTGGTACACAGAGTCTATGGCGAAATTTTCAGGATAATGATGCGTTGGCACAGCTTTCTGTGGCAAGTCTTTGGAAGAGGTTCGACCCTGCTTTTAAGGGTGCGGTGAAAATCGGTCAGCGTTCGCATTTTTCTGTGCCGCTGGTGGTGCAAGCCTCTAAGCCTGTTTCGCACCAGATTTGGCAAATCAACCAATGGTCAAATAACGTGATGACAGAGCAGTTGGCGTTATCTTTGCCTTTATATGCGCTGTCTGCTCCTGCGATGCCCCGCACAGAAAAAGTAGCGTCCGTGCCATTTATCCCTAGTCAGACTGCGTGGTCAAATTATCCTAAGGCGTTTTCTTATATTAACCACTGGTGGCAAGGTCTGGGCGTGCCTGCCCCTGTGATGACCCGTGCTTCGGGGCTTTGTACAGACTGTACCATCACTGCCACAGCGATGACGGGGCTTTTGGATTTTATGTACCAACATCCAGATTTTGGGGTGTATCAGGCGTCTTTGCCTGTGGTGGGCGAGAGCGGTACCATGAAGCTTTTGGCAAGGCGTAATCCGAACAATCCCGCCATTGGACGGGCGTGGATAAAGACAGGTACGCTAAATGATACCACCGCTATGGCAGGTTATGTCCAAGCCCAGTCGGGACAATGGTATGCGGTAGTAGGTATGATTAATGCCAAGGGTGTGGGCTTTAAAAGACAAAGCGTGGCAGTGCTTGATGAAATGCTGGCATGGACGGCGGTGCGGTAAAAGGAAGCTTGGGCTTATGCGTCACCAAGCTCGCTTTTCTTTTGGGTATCACAGACGTTATTGGTGTCTAACAAGGCTTCTTCGATGATTCTTTGGGAGACGCCTTTTCTTTTTAATTTTTCAATAAAAATAAGGTCTTGGGAAAGGCTGTAGTTGGCGTTATCACGGTCTAGTCCTTGACGTATGTACAGGCGAATAAGTCCTTGAATGGCTTTAAAGCCTTGCTCGGCAGCGGTTTCCTCTAGGTGTTTAATGACTTCTTCAGAGAGCCTTAAATGCACAGGACGCATGACGACATGAGTGCTTTTGGCAAGTCGATTTTTGATTTTTGGTGAAATCATAATGAATTTTCCATGCAAGCATAAGAAGCGTATTAAATTTGCTCGCCAGTATAGCACAAAAAAACGCACTAAAAAAGATGGCTAGGCTGTCAGGTGTTTACGTTTTGTTTGCTGATTATCGTACAAATTGTTGCGATTAACAAATTTTCACCCAATTTTTTTTTAAATGTGCTAAAGTATGCGTAAATTTTGCCTGCTGAGTGTTTGGCGTGGCGTTTTGATAGTTTTTATGTGATTGATTTATGACCCAACCTTCTTTATCCGCCCCAAAGCGTTCTGTTTTGGCAGCCAGTATCACGTATGTGTCGCTGTTTTTAATGTCTTGTGCCACGCCACCGACCAACCCAACAGGGCAGGTGACGACAGCCACGCCAGTCACTGTGCCTGTGCCTAATGCGCAGGTGAACGTACAGCAGACCACGCCATCACGGGTGATTGTCCGTCAAGACCAAGCCAGTTATGGTGGACAGACCAATGACAGTTACGGTAGTTTTTCTGAGTGGAAACAGCAGTTTTTACGCCAAACGGGTAATCATCAGCTGTTCGTCAATGCCAGTTTAAATCAGCAAGTCATCACTCTAGACAGCAACCAAGCGGAATTCTCAAAAATGCCGTGGGAGTATTTAGACAGTGCTGTCTCTAGTAGCCGTGTCAATCAAGGCATTCAAAAACGCCGTGAACAGCTGAGTGTGCTAGACCGTGCTGAGACCCGCTATGGTGTGCCTGCTTCGATTGTGACTGCCATTTGGGGGATTGAGTCTTCTTATGGTGCGGCAATGGGCAGCACCGACCTTGTGAATGCTTTGTCTAGTTTGGCATATGAAGGGCGTCGCCGTAGTTTTGCGGAAAATCAGTTATTATCCATGCTTCAGATGGTGAATCGCGGTGATGTCGCCAGTCATCAGTTAAAAGGCTCATGGGCGGGCGGTATGGGGCATACGCAATTTATCCCTAGCACTTGGTTGGCACAGGGGGTTGATGGCGATGGTGACGGTAGAAAAAATCCTTTCACGGCGGCGGACGCTTTGACATCTACTGCTAACTATCTTTCAAATTCAGGTTGGGTGGCGGGATTGCCAGCTTATTTTGAAGTGGGATTGCCACAGAATTTCGATTATCGTCATATCGGTGCAAGTTACAGCCTAGATACATGGCGTTCTATGGGCGTGTATAATGTCGGTGGTGGTAATTTTGATGGCAATCATACCGCTGAGTTGTGGTTGCCTGCGGGCGTGAACGGTCCTGTGCTATTAATCACTAAAAACTTTAATGTGATTAAGGTCTATAATAACTCATCGAATTACGCATTGGCGGTGGCAGCATTGGCGAATCGTATCAATAGCCGTCCTGCTTTTGTTCGGGACTTTCCTCTCCATGAACAGCCTTTGTCTCGTGGGCAGGTGCAGCAGTTGCAACAGATTTTGACCAGTCGTGGCTTTGATACAAAAGGTGCTGATGGAGTTATCGGGACAAATACCCGCAACGCTTTCGCCCAGTGGCAAGCTGCTAATGGCAGAATTCCTGATGGCTTTATTAGTCAGTCTACGGTCAGAGGACTGCTTTGGTAGTTTAAATAATAAAAAGCCACCGCATGGGGTGGTTTTTTATTGTGTGGATTGTGCTTAGCCTTTTACGCCTGTGTACTTTTCGAAGTTTTCAGCATAGTCATCGATGTTGTCTGACAGCATTTTTTGGTATTGTTCGCTATAAAAAGCGATGATGTCTGCTTTTTCTTTGGCAAAATCACTGCCTTTCACAAAGCCAATGCTGGCGGCCGATACGGCAAAGCGAGCAGCAGCGTAAGTGAGGCTTGCGGCGACTTGCCCTGCGTGAGAGCTTGGGGACATTTGGCTATTGGCAAGGGTGATAACAGCGTCAGCACGTTCATAAAAAGCGTGTGTGGCGGCTTTTAGGGCCTCGGTGTTTTCGTGTAGGTCTTGATTGAGTTGGTTTTTTGGTGTGTCACTCATAGGAAAACTCGTTTTTTGTGATGGTTTAAAAAAAGCCAATACGGGGTATTGGCTTTGTGTATTACCAGCGGGCGTTAGCCTTTAAGATGTCTACCTTGTCCAGCTGTTCCCAAGTGAAGGCATTGTGACTGCCTACACGTCCAAAATGTCCATAACTGGCGGTTTTTTCGTACATGGGTTGTAAAAGATTGAGCATTTTTGTGATGCCATAAGGACGCAGGTCGAAATGCTCACGGATTAGGCGAATAATTTCGTCATTGCTTACTTTGCCTGTATTAAAGGTGTTGACAGAGATGGAGGTTGGCTCAGCCACACCGATGGCGTAACTGATCTGTACTTCAATGCGATCAGCCAGTCCTGCTGCTACCAAGTTTTTGGCAACATAACGCCCTGCGTAGGCAGCTGAACGGTCCACCTTAGATGGGTCTTTGCCAGAGAATGCTCCACCGCCGTGGCGTGCCATGCCGCCATAAGTATCCACGATGATTTTACGCCCCGTCAAACCTGCATCGCCCACAGGCCCACCGATGACGAATTTGCCTGTAGGATTGATGTGGTATAGGGTGTCTTTATGTAAAAGCTCAGCAGGAATGACCGCCTTGATGATTTCTTCACGCACCGCTTCGATGAGTTCAGCTTGATTAATGCTTGGGTCGTGCTGAGTAGATAGCACAAGTGCGTCCACAGCTGAGGGCTTGCCTTGCTCGTCATAACGCAGGCTGACCTGAGCTTTGGCGTCTGGACGCAGCCATGGCAGCACGCCATTTTTTCTTAGCTCGGCTTGTTTTTCCATCAAGCGGTGTGACAGCTGAATAGGTGCAGGCATGAGTACATCTGTTTCATTGGTGGCATAGCCGAACATTAAGCCTTGGTCGCCTGCACCTTGGTCTTCTGGACGACTTCTGTCAACGCCTTGGGCGATTTCGGGCGACTGCTTGCCAATCATGTTAATGACGGCACAGCTTGAGCCATCAAACCCTAAATCTGAGTGGTTATAGCCGATTTTATTCACGGTGGCACGAACAATGCCCTCAACATCAATATTAGCGTGTGTGCTAATCTCGCCTGCAAGTATGACAGCCCCTGTTTTTACTAGGGTTTCGCAGGCGACACGTGCGTCTTTATCTTCAGTTAAGATGGCGTCAAGTAGGGCGTCAGAGATTTGGTCCGCCATTTTATCTGGGTGACCTTCTGAAACGGACTCAGAGGTGAAAAGTTGATAATGCATAAAAATTCACTATAGAAAAGAAAAGAAAAGGGTGTTTGCACTTGGTGGCTTTTTTAGGCTGGACAAGCGGTGCGTTCAAACACAAGAATAAAAAGCAGAACAGCACTTTTTTATACCCAAAAATACGCACAACTTTTGCTTGGGTATTTGGGGCAAAATTATAGCGGATTTTTTGAGGTTTTGCTAGGATTTTTAGATGAGATTTGGTTTTATGTGGCTAAGTGGGGATAATAAGGCATGATTAGGGGTGTTCGCTAAGCGTGATGAATGGGCGTGTTTTTCACTGTGGCTGTGTGGGTGTTTGCCCTTTTTTTTATGTGTTCATTTGTCGGTGTTTCGTGCGTTTTGCTTGACGCATACTATCTAAGTGGGTAAAAATGATGACCAAGCTTAAGATAATCGGTGGATAATACCAAGCCTTAGCCGTTTCTGTGAACAGCAAAAGACAATCCCCAAGCAGGCAGCCCGAACACCACCCATAAAAACAGTGAGGCACGCAGAGCATTATAACGGGTGAGTGGATAAGGGCTTTCTGGGGGTGGATTTGACCAGACCTAGGCAGAACATAAAAGGCTGCCGATGACCATAGTGCTTAGCACTATAAAGGCAGTATAAAAAAGTATATGCCAGTACAGCCAGCACTGTCATAAAGATGGAGAGCATTATCATATCGTCTCCTCAGTATCAAAGTTGGTAAAGTGTGGTGATAAAGAGTGGTCTGCAATGGTGGCTGCTGGGCGGTTAAGCGTCTAAAAAAGAAGCCCAAAGTAACGTTTTTTATATCTTAGTAGGCTTGGCGTATCAGGTCAATGCAGTTGGACTTAAAAGATGTTCAATAAAAAAAGATTTGTGTGATTGCTTGGTGGGTTGGCGTGGGGTTTATGTGTTTTTTGGTTATGAATACAGGGTAATCCGATATAAAAAATAAAAAACCGTCAATCTACCCAAAGATAAACTAAGGGTCTCAATATGGCGGAAGCTGAGAGATTCGAACTAAAGAAACATACAGACAATAAAAAAATGTCTAAAAATTTTGGGTATGAAAAATAGAGGTAACCGAGGTAACCAAGTGAATTTTTATATGATAACTATTTGATTTTATTATGTTTTTTATAAATTTAAAAAGGTAACCAAAAAGGTAACTTTGGGGTAACTGGTTACCTTTTAAAAAGGTAACTTTTTGTTTTTTATAAGTTATTGATATTATTATATTTTTTAAAATGGTTACCTTTTAGAGGTAACCAGAAACTCTTTTATTTTCATATGCTTATGATGGTTTTTTTTAAAAGTTACCTCGGTTACCTCTATTTTTTGCCCTCATAAAAAACACCAACAAAATTCCGTATTTTGTTGGTGTTTTTGGGGTAAAAATTTATTCCACTCTGAGCAGTTGGTAGTCGTCAAAATTAAAAATCCGCTCCCCGAGCCTATGATTAACGTCCCTTAGCAGGTGAATAATGGGTGTAATTTCATGGTAGTAGAACACCTCAGCGGCTTTTTTAATATCACCGAATCCGCCTGCATTTTGTGGTACTACCCCCATAAGCTGAGGTGGAATGCGATGCCCTGCCAGCTGGTCGTCTCGGCTGGCTATCTTGATGTTCATGAATTCATCTTTTGCAGCCACCTCCGCCAGCGGAATAACTCGCACGCCGTCAGGCTTCCCATTAGGCACATACATGAATAGGTTTTTAAAATTCCCCGCCCCTTTTGACTCTCTGACTGCGTGTTCTAGGGCGTCGACGTCGGATTGGCTGGTGAGGGCGTCAGATAGGTAGAGAATATAGCCTGCGTGAGCGCCGTTTTTATAGTATTTTCGCCGAAATAGGGTAGCAGATTCATTTAACAAAATGGCATTGATGCTAGACAGATAGTCTGGCACGCCATAAATATCTTGGTCGATGTCAGGATTATATAAATGAATAATTTCCCCTTTTTGGTATTTTATTTTTTTACCTGCATCGATATGCCAGTACTCTTCTTGGTTAACCCCTACACGGGTATTTTTTGCCAATCTGGATTTGATGGATTTAATTTCCCCCAGTCGGTTTTTAATTAAATGCAAATAGGCATTATTAAATACCAGAAGATTAGTGATGATACTTTCAAATTCTTTTCGACTGAGTTTTTCATTAGGAATAAATAAACTTACAATGACATTTTTTTTGTCATTAAGGCGCTGGTATGGTGACTTGCCGCCCTAAATAGTTTTGCGACGCCATAAATATCAAATGGGTATTCATAATATTCTCCGATTTTAGGACAAAATCCATATTCAAAAACCGTTCGCCCGTCAAGCACGGGTTCGGGGTCGCCAAAGTGATGGATAAAAGGTGTTGACATAAAAAAATCCTATGATGAAAAAAATTACTGATACACTTTCACTCGTGACTGCATGGCACCGCCGCTCACCTCAGCTGTGCTGGCAATGGGGGCTTTTTCTAGGGCGTTCATTACCGCCCAAGCGATGTCACTATGTCCTGTGCTTTTGGTGCGTTTGGCAATGAGTGTGATATTACCGCTTTGGGTGGTGGCCTGCTTAATCCCGATGAAGGCTTTTGCGATGTCGGTATACCCGCTGTCAAAGTGCAGCTTTCGGCGAAAAAACAGCTCTTTGGCTCTTAACACCATGCGTGTTTTCGACTCGATGCTATAAATAATCGGGGTATAATGTGGAAAAAACTCTTTGACGTGTTCAGCGACTGCAATGCCCGCCCCCGTGGTGTCAATGCCTAAATGTTCGACTTGGTAACTTTCACAAATTTTTTTAATCACCTGCGCTTGCTGCATGGGGGGCATATGCGTCAGATGTTTTCTTTCTAAAATCCGATACGGCGCCCCTGCTTTTTTCGGCGGGGCGATAACGGCTAGGGCGGGGTTGTCGCCTGTGAATGATGGGTCGAAGCCCACCCATACCGCCCCCTCATAGCGTTTTTGACCGTGAGGCTTAAAGTCGTGCCAGACCTCCCAGCTGTCCACCATGTTTGGCGTCAGAATAGACAGCGGGAAATAGCTTTCGGCGTCGTCCATGAAAACGCACATAAATAGGTTATCGAAGCGGTCGGGTGTGTATTCTGCTGCCAGCTGTTCCAGATCCAGCTTATCATAGCCGCCATTGATGGCGTCTTTTACCGTGACCATGGCACGCCATTTCCCGTCACCGCAGAGTGTCGGGGAGTTTAATGTGGCGTGGCTGGTATCGATATCGCCTTTATAATTGCCGTCTTTGCCCGTCCAGAACTGATACGCCTCGTGCTGACACTGCTTGGGGTGGATAGGTAGATTTGCTGATAGTGGCTTTGACTTGCCATGCCTGATGCCACGTCCCGAAATTCTTTAAATTTTCTAATCCAAAAAAACTCATCCATAATGACGTCCCCATGTCGCCCCTGCGCGGTAAGCGCGTTTGTACCCATATAGTATAGGGTGACTGTGGTGTTATCATTAAACATAAGCGTAATGGGGTCGCCCCCGATTTGCCGCCCTAGCACCTCGAAAATAAAACTTTTGATATATTCGATAAATTGAAAAGCTTGCGCCTTGCTCGCAGATAAAAAGATTTTATTTTTCTTTGTTTCTAGTGCGTTAATTAAAGACCAGATGGCGATAATAAATGTCGCGCCGATTTGCCGACTTTTTAGCATCATAAATATCCGCGCGGGCGCATGTTTTTTCTTCCCGTTTTCTTTTTTACCCTCCAAAATATCTATCCATTCTTTTTGAAATGGATATAAAAGAATTCTAAAGGCATCTTTTAATGCGATGATTTCCTCTTCTGTGATAAGATTTTTTAAAGTCGGAACGCCTTTTTCTTTGGGGCGTTTTAATTTCGGGTTTAGGTCTGAGGGTTTTTCGGTTTTTTGATAGGTTTGGATTTTTGCGATGCGTTCTAATTGACGCATAAGTTCATCAATTTCTTTATACTCGCCATTGCCTTTTTTTTCCATGGCAATCAACGCCAAAATCCGTGCGCGCATGGCTAGGTTGACGTCATTAAAAATGTCTGCACGTGTCCAGTCGTCCCGCTTCTTCCAGCTGGCGACTGTGGTTCTGTTTTGCCCTAATTCTTGGGCTATCTGTGTTACTGTTAGACCTTGGGCGTAGAGTAACGCTGCTTTTTCTCTTGGGGTGTTCATGCCTTGAATTGTAATGTTTTTTTTAAAAAAATCATGTGGCTAAAGTTCGTTTTTCGGTCTTACGGTTTTTCGTCGCTTGAAAAAACTTGGCATATCACCGAAAATTTTTTTATTTTTGAGGTTGTTATGACTACCAGTGCTTTAACCCAAGGACGCACCATTAAACGCTTTCGGGTTGCCAGAGAGGGGCTGACTGTGGACGGACGGACACTTTCCCGTCAGGACCTCATCGACATAGCAGAGACTTATGATCCTGCTGAGTATACTGCACGGATTAATGTTGAACATACAGGCGGTATGCTTGGGCTAAATGCTGACAGCTACCCCATTTTGGGGGACGTGGTGGCATGTGATTATAAGATTGAGTCGTTTACGATTAACGGAAAAACTGAAGAGTTGGTCTGTTTATATGCCACGTTGTCAGCATTACCTGGCTTTGTTGAGGCGAACAGAGCCGGGAAAAAACTGTTTAGCTCCATTGAGTATTATAAAAATTTCGCTGGCACGGGTAGGGCGTATTTGGTGGGGCTTGCCGTCACAGACATTCCTGCCAGCCGTGGCACAGAACCTCTGAAATTTAGTCACAGCCGTGCAGACAGTCTGCATGGCGATTTAACCCCCATGGAGATGATGACCATGACACACACTACCCCCACCCCAGAGAATACAGGCTTTTTGGAAAAAATGTCTGCCCTATTTTCTAAAAAAGAGCGGCTGTCTGAGACCGAGCAGACCGCCATTCTTGCAGGCTTTGAGAGCTTAAGTGCTGAAAATCATGAGCTTAGACAGTCCTTGTCTGCCTTGACGGACGCACAAACCACCCTAGAGAGGCAAATTACCCTCTTAAGTGATAAGCTGTCTGTTACCGCCGCCGCACTTGACGAGCTAAAGCAGACGCTGTCTGACCAGACTGCCGCTACTGCCATCACAGTTATTTCGGGCGGGGACTATGGCTTAACTGAGTTTTAAGGAGTTTTTTTATGTACGTATTAGACCAAGAATCCGCCCGTGCCTTAGAGTTGTACCGCCGCCGTGTCGCTGAGTTGTCGGGGGTGGAGAATTTTAATGCCCCCTTTAGTGTCGCCCCCGTTCCCCATCAAAAGATGGTAGAGGCCTACCAAAAAACCACTGAGTTTTTAAGCAAGGTAAACTTTGTACTGGTGAAAGAGGCCCATGGGCAGAAATTGGGGTTGTCAGGCACTGCCCCCATTGCCAGCACCACAGATACCCGCATTATGCCTCGCCGACCTATTGGCATTGGGGAGGTTGAGGGCTTAGATGAGTACTTATGCACGAAAACGAACTATGATGTCGCTTATCTTTGGTCGCAGATTGATTTGTGGGCGGGTTTGGGTGATTTTCAGCAGCGTTTGTCAGCGCTTGCGGTAAAGCGTATCGCCCAAGACAAGCAGCGTATCGGCTTTCATGGTACGCACCGTGCCAGCACCTCTAACCGCCAGCTGTACCCGAACTTGCAGGACGTGAACATGGGTTGGCTAGAAAAAATCCGCCAAAACAGCCCAGAGCGTCACATTAACGGTCTAAGCTTAGGCGCAGGGCAGGAATTTAAGAATCTTGATGCTTTGGTGGAAATGGCAAAGCATGAGCTGATTAACGAAGAACACCGTGACGGCACAGACTTAGTGGTGATTACCAGCAGCTCTTTAGTGACAGACAAGGCGCTTGGGCTGATTAACCAGCTGCACACTCCAACAGAACAAGTCGCCGCCAATGCCTTATACGCTCGCAAGCTTTTGGGGACGTTGCCTGTGGATTTGCCAAGCTTCTTTCCAAAAGATACGCTGCTGATTACCAGTTATGACAACCTATCTATTTATCAACAAAAAGGCAGCGTCCGCCGTCACCTAAAAGATGAGCCTGAGTGGGATAGAACCTCGGATTATCAATCCGTCAATGAATGCTTTGTGGTTGAGGATTATAGTAAGGTGGCCTTGATTGAAAATATCCGTGTGGAGTAGTTGATGAGTAGCTTAAGAGACCATTTTGAACGTGTGCGGGCGACACGCACCACGATGAAAGATACCGCCCGTGCTGCCGCTGTTACCGCCCGTGATACGCAGACACAGACTGATTTTGAGGGAGTTTCTGCTGAGGCGGTGAATCTTGAATTGAAGTTTTTTAATGATCAAGAGCAGCTAAACGCAATTTCGTCTCGCATTGCGCGTAATGAAAAAAAAGCGGCATTGTTAAAAAGTTACATTCCTTACATTGAAGGGGTGTTAGCCGCCGGAGTTAGCCCCCAAAATGACCTGCTTTTGGTGTTAATGGTATGGCTTTTAGACACCCAAGGCTTAGCGTTGGCGACGGATATTGCCCAGTTTGCCTTGTTAAATGACATGGTGATGCCTGAGCCGTTTAGCCGTGATGTGGCTTGCGTATTCGCTGAGCAGTTTTCTGAGGAGGTGATTAAAAACGCCGCCACCCCAAGCCCAGAGACGGCAAAAAGAGCCTTAGACCTTGTGTCAGATTATGACATGCCAGATGAGGTGCGCGCTAAGCTGTACCGTGCTTACGGTCTAAGCGTGCTGGATGTCGACAAACAGGCGGCTATTAGCGCCTATGAGACCGCCTTAAAGCTGGACGCCAGTGTCGGTGTAAAAAATGAGCTGGCGCGCTTAAAAAAATCCATGGGCGCCGCTTTCGTCGATGAAGTGGACGCACAGGCACAGAATGAGGCGGGTGCAGACACAGACACCCCCGCCTGATGGCATAAAAAAGGCAGGGCAGATGCCTTGTCTTTTTTTTATTCTTTACTTTTTTAGGTTTTATAAAAACACCCAAGCGGTCAACTTGCGTGTTTTGTCGTTTCCCCTCGCGGGTGGCGGCTTGGTTTAGTCCTTTTGAATGTTTTTTAAAAGTCATAAAAAAGCCCAAACCAACTACCGCCAACTTATTTAAAAAGGTGTTTATGCTGATAAATGAGCAACTCTCCCCAAGTCTTGTGCCAAATCCATTGTCTGTTTTACCCTCCTTGTCGACAGAGGAGGTGGTGCAGCTTATGCGGGTGGATAAAAGCTTCGGCACACCTAGGATTTTAAACGCCTTAAAGGATGCTTATGATGTCATTAACCGTCAGTTAATTCCTGCTGCTTTTGATTATGCCCACACGCACGCCTTTATCCGTGCTTACAGACGGGCGGTGCTGCATGAAACCGCCGCACTTTTGTCAGACCTTTATGCGGATTTTGACACCTTGGGGCAGGGCGGCATTAGGGCAGATGGGTTGTCTTTAAAATCGGACAGTTTACGCCGCATCGTCAGTCATGCGGTGGCAGATTTGAACGGTCGCCCCAGAAACCGTATATGCTTACTATAGGGGGAGGTATGAGTATGCATCGCACCACACGAACTGTACAGGGTGATACCTTGGACGCTGTATGTTATCGCTTGTTTGCGGACAGATGGCTGTCTATGTTGCCCACGGTTTTAACCTTAAACCCTCATTTGAGTGCCACTGCCCGTCTTTTGGCAGGACAGACGGTGTATTTACCTAAAGAGACGTTGCCCACACGCACCCCTATACGTCTGTGGGATTGATAGGAGTTATCTGTGACAAAAAAACATACCTATTTAGAACGCTTAGGCGTTATTTTAGGCTACATGACGGCCTTGGGTTTATTCGGCTTTTTTACTGCGACGCCCGCTGCTGCAGAAAGCGTCAGTAAATCCCTGCCGCTGATTAGTTATTCCATGCTGGCGGCTACCTTTATTGGGGCGGTTGGAAGTTACCTATCCTTTGGGGCGGACAAAAAATTTCCCCCGTCCGCCCCCGCCATTGGGCATATTTTGCTGGGTTTTGGGGCAGGGCTATTTTTCACCCATGGCAGCCTTGAACTGTTAGGGCGTATGAATAATTCTGAGGGGGTGGTGGTGTTCGTTTCCTTTTTATGGGCAGTCGCAGGTTATTTTTTGCTTCGTTTGGCGGTTGCCGTGATTGATAGCCGTGAACTAAGAGCAATTTTACCCCGCTTTATCGCAAAACGCTTAGGCGTTAAGGAGGAATGATGGATTTTTTTAATCTTGCGTCGCTGTTTACGTGCTTTTTATGCTTAAGTTATTTTTTATGCATGACCCGCCGTGCGGATAATTTGCGTTTTTGGGGCTTACGCTTTTGTGTGGTGGTTGCTTTGGTGTGTGTCAGCTACCTATCTTATGAGGCGTGGGCGGATTACGGGCGACTGCCCACGGCGTTGATGTTTTTACATTTGGGTTATTTGGCGTTGTCTTTTACAGTGGTTTTGATTTGGCAGCTGTTAAAAAAAGAAAAATCGAAAGAAAAAACCGCATTCGCTGAGCGCTTAACCCAGCTTTTACAGGAGCGGTTACCATGAAATTGACGAACGCACAAATCGCCGCCATCGCCCGTGAAAACGGGCTTGAACCTGCCCTTTTGGCGGCCGTGGTTGAGGTTGAGGCGGCAGGCAGTGGCTTTGTGGACGCTAAGCCAAAGATTTTGTTTGAGCCGCATATTTTTTACCGTCGCTTGGGGGAGATGGGGTATAAAAGCTTAAGAGAAAAAATGCGACAGGTCGCCCCACACCTAATTTATCCTTTGTGGCGAACTTATCCTTATGGCAAGCTCTCAGCGCAGCACCAGAGGCTAGAGGCAGCGATAAACGCCTTATTTTTGGTGTTGCCCTCGCTTGATAAAAACACGCCCGAGGATAAAAAAATCATTGATGACGTCCGAGCCGCCGCCCTTGAGAGCTGCTCTTGGGGGCTTGGGCAGGTGATGGGCTTTCATTGGCGGGCGTTAGGGTATGCCAGTTTGCAGGAGTTTGTAAACGCCATGTATACCAGCGAGGCATTACAACTGTCTGCCATGTGCCGCTTTATGAAAAAAAATGGGCTGTTTAGGCCCTTAAAAAGTTACGACTGGAAGGGGTTTGCTCGTGGATACAATGGGGTAGGCTATGCGAAAAATCGCTATGATGTGAAGCTTGCGGCAGCCTACGCTAAGCATCGGTTTTCTTATGATACCGCCTAGCAGTTGCCAAAAAATAAAGCCCCCAAAAGAGGTTATTGGGGGCTTTATTTGTTTGATATGCAGGGTTATTATGCGTTTTTTTTGGGGCTATGTCAAGTTTTTTTTATTTTTTTTATGGGTAATTATTTTGTATAATTTACTTTAGGAATATTCCTAATGAATAATTCCTTAAACCAGCCTTAGGAGTTTTTATGTCCCATCTTTCTTTAGTGCCTAGATGGCATGACCACATTAACCAAGTTGAACCACAAGAACCGATTACAGGCGGAGAGCATGGCAATGCCAACCTTGCCACCCGTCAGCTTGGGGAAAATGTGCTGTTTTTAAAGCAGCGACTGGACGGATTGCCACCGCCCGTTAGTCCCATGACAGGCTTTGAGCAGTCGTTTAAAAAAGACGGTTATGCGAAGCTACCGAACGGGCTTATTTTTCAGTGGGGGACGGTGGATTATGACACCTACCCAGGGGAAAAAATCGAGCGAGTGACGTTTCCTATGCCGTTTCCCCATGCGTGCCTAAATACCCAAGTCACCCGAAAAATGCTAGAAACGAACGCCTCGGCAGGTGATGGTTACGCGCATCTGATTGAGATGGATAGAGAGGGGGCGGTGTTCTCATTACAGCAAGATGACAGTGCCAACAATTCTGCCTTAAGGGGCTTAAGTTGGTTTGCGGTGGGGTATTAGCGTATTTTTATGCCTCATTATCGCCTATTTGGGGCGGCGTGGGGCTTTCGCTTGCTTACTTTTATCGGGCATTTATTGATAGTATGTCTGCATTCGAGGGTATTTTATGTTATTGGCTTTAGGGCAGTTTGTGTTTAGTACAGACAGCGTGAGTCTTGCCAGTTTAACCAGAAAAAGAGACTATAGTTTTGCTGAAACTTCCATTGCGGACGGACGCAGTCACTACCAGTATACGGGGGTGGGAACGGATAGTATTGAGTTGCCCTTCGTGGTGTATGAGACGCACGGCATCGGTCGGCGTCAGAGTATCGAGGACATAGCAGAGATGGCCAGTACGGGGGCGGGTTATGTGCTGATGGACGGCACAGGCTATATTTATGGCGTGTATATCATTGATACGGTCGAAGAAAAAAAATCTTACTTGACGCAGACGGGGACGCCCCTAAAGCTTGAGGGCAGTATTAAGCTTACTCGAGTCGATGAGGCGCGCGTTGCGACAGACCCCGCTCCCACGCCCTAGACAAGGGCCCTACCCCCTCATAAACTTCATAAAGGACACCCTATGAACATTCATCTAGCCCAAGGCATGAGTCGCGCAGATGGCACGCTGCTTGAGGTTGACGCCCATATTAGCCAGTCGATTAGGGATATTTTGACCACCCCCATTGGTTCAAGGCTGCTTCGGCGGCAATACGGGTCTTTATTGCCATTTTTGATTGACAGTCCGATGACCCCCGCCATTCGCTTAAGGCTAATGAATGCCATTGCTACAGCGGTGATAAAATGGGAGCCTCGGGTGCAGGTGCGTCATGTCGCTTTAAGCATGAATGAGGGTGCCATGAATAAAACGGGGAATGCGGGGCTTGATATCATGTTGACGCTTCGGCGGGCGGATAATACGCAGCTAAATTTAAGCCTAAGCTTGACCAGAGGCGCGAGTTAATCTTTGCCCTACGTCATTCCCCATAAAAAATATTTATTAGGAATATTTGTTCTATCACAGTGCCTACCTAGGTTCTCCCGCTTTCCCCTAAGATATTACTATTGTATTTTTTTTGGAGAGGGTAGGGTGGTTTTATTCCCATTGTCTATAAAATCCCGTTTCCCTTGCGACGCACCGCCAAAGCCCGCCTTGCCTTGCGTTGCCCCGCCAGAACCCGCCCCGTTCGGGGTGAGT
>JAUNEE010000015.1 GCA_030525705.1 Moraxella sp. | reverse complement strand
GACTGGCGGTGTTTTTTTATTTAAAAAAATCACAAAGCGTGAAGTTTGCTTGAGTCTGTGTGGATTTAGTTATACAATGGCTTGTTGATTTTTATGGCTTGACTGCCAAGCATTTGTTTTATGGGAATAACTTATGTCCGCACCGTATAATACTCATTCTAGTCCTTATAAGAAGCGTTCGCCTGCATGGTGGGTGTTTTTGCCGATTGGCTTGGTGGTGGGTTTTATGCTTGGGTTTTTGCCTAATTTTTTAAAAAAAGACCCCAGTCAGCCCGACAGCGTCCAAGAGACCGCTGAGCAAACCGCCACTTCGAAAAAACCTGTGATGGCGGTGGAGGCGGTGCGTCCTGTGATGGCGGCGGTCAAAAAAAGCCTGCCTGCCAGTGGGGTGGTTGCCCCTAAAGACGTGGCTGAGGTCGGGGCGAGGGTCTCGGGTGTGGCAGTGACGGCGGTGCTGGTTGATGTCGGGGATTATGTCAAAGCGGGGCAGGTTTTGGCACGGCTGGACGATGAAACCGCCCGTCAGGAAGTGGCGGCGGCGGAAGCGGAGCTGCTGCAGGCACAGGCGGCACTTGCCAAGGCGAGTGCTGATGTGGTGCGGATTGAGCCTTTGATTGAGATTGACGCCATCAGCCGTGAGCAGTACGACAGCTACCACACCGCAAAAATCCAAGCCGAGGCGAATGTCAAAGCATTAAATGCACGCCTAAACCGTGTGAAAACCAGTCAGACGAATACTGCCGTCATCGCTCCTATTTCGGGCGTTGTTAGTGAAAAAAATGCGGAAGTGGGCATGATGACCACGGGGGGTGCGTTATTTAGTCTCATAAAAAATGGCGTGCTTGAATGGCAGGCGAGTGTTTCGCCCAGTGACGCAGCGTTTATTGGTATCGGGCAGGTGGCACAGCTGAACGTGGGCGATAAAACGGTGACGGCAACCGTCACACGACTGTCCCCTGTGGCGAATAATAGCCGTGAAGTGACGGTACATGCCACGCTTGAGCCGAATCCTTGGCTTATCGGGGGTATGTATCAAACGGGGCAGTTTTTATTGTCTGAGCAGACTGTGCCGACTTTGCCGTATCGCTTGATTACCAGCAGTGATGGCGTGGATTTTGTGTGGGTGTTGACACCGACACAGACGGAGGGGGTTTATACTGCGCGCCGTCAAATGGTGAGCTTGGGCGAGCGTGCAGGGGCAAACGTGGCGGTGGATTTAAGCCCTGAAACGCTGGTGGTTGCAGGGGGTGGCAACTTTTTAAGCGATGGCGATAACGTCCGCTTGGTGGGGCTGGTCACGGAAGCGGCTGACGGCATGGGAGGCAAGCCATGAATTTTTCCGCTTATTCCATTAAAAATCCGCTGGTGGCGATTTTACTGTTTACGCTTTTTAGTTTGGGCGGGATTTTGGCGTTTAAAAACATGAAAATCCAGCAGTTTCCTGACATTGATTTGCCTGCGGTGATTGTGACGGTGACAATGGCAGGAGCGTCTCCTGACCAGCTAGAAAATGATGTCGCAAAAAAAGTGGAAAATAAGCTGTCAAGCATTGAGGGCATGAAGCATATTCGCAGTACCATTCAAACAGGGGTGGTGACGGTACACAGTGAATTTAAATTAGAAAAAGACATTCAAGAAGCACTGGACGATGTCCGCTCGGCGGTGAGTGAGGTGCGTGGAGATTTGCCTGCGGCAGCGGACGACCCCATCGTGGCGAAAGTCTCTACCGCAGGATTTCCTGTGGTCAGCTATTCGGTGGTGTCTGAGGCGATGACGCCTGCTGAGCTGTCTTGGTGGGTAGATGATAGTCTAAATAAACAGCTGTCTGATTTAGATGGTGTGGGGCAGATTTCACGCATTGGCGGGATAGAGCGTCAAATCATCGTGGCGGCAGACCCTGTGCGGCTCGGTGGCTGGCAGCTGCCCATTGGGAGTTTGTCGGGGCAGATTGCCGCCTTGTGGGCGGATATGTCAGGCGGTGAAACCAAGGTCGGTGGCGGTACGCAGACGGTGAGAATTTTGGGGGCGGGCGGTCGCTTGTCCGAACTAAAAAACCTTGAAATTACCACGCCGATGGGGGCAACTCGCCTTGATACAGTCGCAAACGTCTATGACGGTGCGGCAGACCCGAGCAGTGAAGCATGGCTAGATGGCGAAGCAGCGGTGGCGTTTCACGTGACACGTGCCAGAGGGGCAAGTGAAGTGGCGATGGTCGAGCGTATCGATGCGGCGGTGGCGAACATCGAAAAAGAAAACCCGAACATTAAAATCACGAAAATCTATGACCACACTAAGCCCATCTACCAAGATTACAAAGCCTCCTTACAAATGCTCATTGAGGGCTGTATTTTGGCGGTGGTGGTGGTGTTTCTTTTTTTAAAAAACTGGCGAGCGACGTTCGTGGCGGCAGCGGCATTGCCTTTGTCCATCATTCCGACCTTTTTAGCGATGCACTTGTTCGGGTTTAGCTTGAATTTGATTTCGTTGTTGGCACTGTCTTTGGTGATTGGGGTGTTGGTTGATGACGCCATTGTGGAGGTAGAAAACATCATGCGTCATCTGCACATGGGGAAAACGCCCTATGAGGCAGCGATGGAGGCGGCGGACGAGATTGGGCTTGCGGTGGTGGCGACCACCTTTACGCTCATTGCGGTGTTTTTGCCCACGGCGTTTATGAATGGCGTGGTGGGGCAGTTTTTTTCGCAGTTTGGTTGGACGGCGTCCATTTCTATTTTCATTTCTTTGCTGGTGGCACGGCTTGTGACACCGATGATGGCGGCGTACATTTTAAAGCCTGAAAAACCCAAAGAAGACAAAGTCAGCCGTGCCATGACCATTTATCTTCAGATGGTCAAATGGACGCTTAAGCACCGCTTTGTGACTTTGGCGTTAACGCTTGGGCTATTTGTGGGGTCGTTGTCTTTGGCAGGGTTTTTGCCTGCGACATTTATCCCTGACGATGACAGCGACCAGACGCAAGTTACCATTGAGCTGACGCCTGATGCCACGCTTGCCGATACCAGCCGCACCGTAAAACAGGCGGGGGCTTTGATAAAAGACATCGAAGGGGTTGCCAGTGTTTTTGCGGCGGTGGGTTCAGCGAATGCCAGTATGGACTCAAGAAGTGCCAGCGGTGGCTCGCCCAATGCTGCCACACTGGATATTACGCTTGTGCCACGGGGTGAGCGTCCGAGTAAATCCGCCATCGAAGAAGAAATCCGCACCGCACTTGAAACGGTGGCAGGGGCGAGATTCAAGGTGGGGCTGTCGGCAGGGGGTGAGTCGGGTTACGGTTTTTCTTTGACCAGTAGTCGCCCCGAGCTGTTAAAAGAGACGGTGGCGTTTGCGGTGCGGGATATTAACGCTTTGGGGGGTGTGACGGTGACCACGAATGCGTCTTTGCCCAAGCCTGAGTTGTCTGTTCACCCAGACCGTTTCGCCATCGCCCAAAAAGGCGTATCCACCGTGGATTTGGCGAATACGCTTCGGGTAGCAACGCTAGGCGATTATGAGCAAGCCCTGCCAAAAATGAACTTCGACACCCGCCAAATTCCCATCGTGGTCAGACTGCCAGATGAGGACAAAGCGAGGCTTGATGTACTAGAACAGCTGTATGTCCCCAGCCAAGGCGAGGCAGGCGTGCAGGTGCGTGAAGTGGCAGAGTTACGCTTTAGTACAGGGGCGAGCGAGATTAGCCGCCTGGATAGAGAGCGCGCCATAAAAATCACCGCTGATAGCGAAATGCCCTTGGGTGAGCTTGTGGCAAAAATAAAAGCCACGCCCACACTTTCTGCCTTGCCTGAGGGGGTGAGCATGGTCGAAGAGGGGCAGGCAGAGAGCATGAATGAGCTGTTTAGTGGTTTTGTGATTGCGATGGGCGTGGGGATTATTTGTATTTTTGGGGTGTTAATGCTGCTGTTTCACCGTGTACTGCAACCTTTTACCATCTTGATGGCGTTGCCTTTGTCCATCGGCGGGGCGTTCGTGGGTTTGATTGTGACGGGTAGTAGCTTATCCATGCCGTCTATGATTGGCTTTATTATGTTGATGGGCATTGCCACGAAAAATTCTATTTTGCTCGTGGATTATGCCATCATCGCCCAAGACGAGGGCAAACGCCAGCTGGACGCCATTATGGACGCCTGCCAAAAACGGGCACGTCCCATCATTATGACGACCATCGCCATGGGGGCGGGTATGCTGCCTTTGGTGTTTGGTTGGGGTGGGGCAGACCCGACATTTCGCCGTCCGATGGCGGCAGCGGTACTGGGCGGTCTTTTGACCTCGACTTTTTTAAGTCTGGTGGTGATTCCTGTGGTGTATACGCTGATGGACGATGTCAGCCGCCGCCTAAAAAACCGCCCTGCTTGATAAAGCTGCATAAAAAACACCGTCTGCTTAGGCGGTGTTTTTCTTTTTTTTGTGATTAAGTAGTTTAGGCAAGGATTTGGTATTTGATGCGCCAGAGTCCTTGGGTGATGTTCTGGCTATAAAAATAGGGCAGATTTAGCTGTACCACCAGCTTATCATCTTTTATGGTGGGTGTGGCTTCATAAAAACAAATCATCTGCTCATTTTCATTGACCAAAAACCACGCAACTTTTTGGGCGGGCTGTTCCAAATACACCGTGGTGGTCTGGGCGTGGGCGTCCACCATGCCAATGTGAAAATAAGGGATTTTTTCGACATCGGACAAAGGGTAGGCAGGGAATGGCTCGCTCCCGATTTCTAATTGACGGCTGTCATGCACCAGCACGTCTTGGGCGACAGTGGGGTAAATCATCTGACGCAAAAATTGCTGGTCGATGGTGCGATTGGTGACTTTTAGCTGGCTTAAAAATGTTGCCATCATTGTTTCAATGTCATCAAATACGCCTGCATAACCGCCCCACATACCCGCTAAAATCAGCTCGCTATGTTCATAGGCATCACGCATGATATGAAAGTGCTTTTTACTGTCCAGCCACGCTTTTACCGCATAGGCTTCTTTGTAGGATAATAGTGAGTCGGCATCACGAATGATAAAACAATGCACGCTAGGGTCTGCCATCACCTTAAACCGCCAAAATAGCCCCGATAGCGTGGTATTTTCCATTTTTACTATCTGGCTACCATGCTGCTCTAGGCGTGTGATGACGTGGGCTGGCACGCTGTCATCGACATAAAAACGGCAGGTCCATTCAGGATAAATATGCTGTGCCAAAGACGCATTTACCACGGCAGTTTCGGTATAACGAGGGGACGCCCCGAACAAAGAAAAACTGATGATGTTCTTGGATTTATCGCTGTGTAGTCCTTTTTTCTTGCGTTTTGGGAGGGGGTAAACCTCTGTGCTGACGGCGGATTTTTTTGCGTTGATGGCGGCACGACCGTAGAACAGGCTTTCCTCGAAGCAGTTTTTTAGGTAGCTGATACTTGCCAGTGAATCATAAATTTCCGCCAGCTGTTCTGGGGCGGCGTGCTTTAGAGCGAAGCTTGCAATCTGGTGGGCGGCGTCAAGGTTGCCCAGTGATTTTTCGGCAAAGGCGAGGTCATTTAGACCGACGGGGTGATTGGGGACGAGTTTTAAAACTTGCTCGATGAGAATCTGCCGTGCCAAGGCGAAATTATGCGTATCGAACGCCTGACGTACCATGGTGGCAAGCTCGGCAAGCTTGGTATTTAGGGCGTTGATTTTTGCTAGATCATCGGCAGGCAGGGCGGGCGTTGGTACAGCCATCAGCTCGGGCGTGCTGTCTGGACGGGTGCTGACGGGGGTGGGTGTGTCGATACGCTCAGTTTTTTTCTTGCGAGACGTGGCTTTTTTTTCGCTGGTCTCGCTTTTTTTTGTGGCGGTTTTTTTGGCTGTTTTTGACTCAGCGGCGTCTGTTTCAGCGGTTTTTTTTCGGGAGGTGGTTGCTTTTGCCATAAGGATACTTAAGAATGCAGAGGTATGAACAGCGTTTTTGGCTTAAAAAGCGTGGGCGGATTTGTAAAATAGTGGCACAAATTCATCGGCTTTTAAAAAAATAATGTGACAAGCGTTTATAAAAACTTAAGTCACCCGTTTATTTAAAAATAAACGCCAAGAACGCTAAAAAAGAATGACTTATTTTAGCGTTTAATACGCATTCTGTAAATATTGATTGATAAATATTTGGCAATGTTTCTTTTTTGTTAAAAATTTAGGTAGCTTTCTTTGAGTTCTACCTGCTCGCCATAGCGGTTAATATAATAGTTTTCGCCGTCTTTGATGACGGTTGCCGTGCCACGGCTAAAGTTGCTTGCCAAGTCATAATCAAAGGCAATAGCGGTCTTACCGTCTGTGTTTAGGTAGCCGTAGCGTATTTCGTTGTTTGGGGTTAATTTGCTTGCCAAAATTAATCCCTCGGAGGGCATACTCATACTATCAAAGTCAAGCTTGGTCAAAAGTCGCCCGCTGCTGTCAATGAGCCCCCATTTGTTATTGATACTGACGGCGGCTCTTTGTTCATTAAACCAATGTTCGGTTTCGTCATATTTGATGGGAATGACAATCTCGCCTTTTTGGTTGACAAAACCAGCTTTTTTCGCTTTTTCGACCTTGGCAAGTCCATCACTAAAGCCCCAAGCGTCATCATAGATGGCAGGCACAGCGAACGTGCCATCGGGGCGGATATGTCCCCATTTTCCGTCTTTTTTTACCACGGCAAGCCCCTCTTGGAAGCTCCACGCCTGCTCCAAAGTGGGCGGTATCACCACCTCACCTGCGGTATTCACAAAGCCGTAACGCCCCGTGCTGTTGTCCACAACCGCAATCCGCTCAGAAGAAACCACGCATTTTTCTAGGTCTGAGGGGTCTAGGTGCGAGGGAATGGCGGCAACGTCGGCGCAGTTGGCGAAAGCGGATAAAGACGCAAGGCTAATGAAAAAAGCAAGACTAAGGTGTTTCATACAAGACCGTTTCAAAGCTGATACAAGTGTTAATTTATACCGAAAAGCCCCTAAAGTCAACGGCTTTTTATGCCAAAAAGGGGCTTGGGTGAGGGATTATCCATCATCGAAAGCCTCCAGTAGCGTGGTTTTTAGGGCGGATTTTTTCATGTCGGAGAGTGGTTTTCCGCCATCACTCACACAAAAAACGTCCTCAGCACGCTCGCCTAGGGTGGTGATTTTCGCAGAATGCACCCACAGCCCGAACGTGGCAAAAACCCAGCCAATTTTCGCCAGTAAAGAGGAGCGGTCTTTTGTGATGATGTGTAGATTGTCAAATCCCGCTTCCGTCCGCTCAAATGTAATGTCTGTCACGATGGTAAAATGACGCAAAGTCAGACTGCCTGCTTCACGCTTTTGGTGGCGGTCGGGGCGGTACTGTGCCAAAAACGCACTGGGGTTTTTTAGGTGTGCACCTAAGGCGTCTATGAGTGCTTTGGGGTCTGGGCTGTCGCCCTTTATGGGAGTACTTTCAGAGAAAATGCTGTGCCGAGACAGGGCGGTGCGGGTGATGACGTAGCTGTCTAGGGCGTGGTTGTTGTCATCGGTTAAGATGCTGGCGTCATAAATGCTGTAGCCGAATTTGTCCAATAAAATGACGGTGGTGGCGAACAGATTTGGGGCGTTTTGGGTATGAATGAAGAGCTGACTGGCAAACAGGCTTTTTTCTTTGTGTGGACGCAGTGCCACCAGCGGGGCGTCTTTGTCGTGGCTTAAGATGGCTTTGGTGTGCCATGTGATGTCGCTGGCATTGTGCTTTAAAAAATGTTCAGGCGGTAGGGCCTGCCACAGGCGTTCGGCGGCGGTGATGTCCACGCCCAGCCGTGCCAGACGCTGACGGGCTTTTAGCTGTGTGTCTTTGATGAGATTTTCCGGGGCAAGCTTAGCAATGCCGAGACTTAGCACATGATGCGTAGCAAGATACAGTTTTTTTAATAAAGTGGCACGCCAGTTATTCCAAAGCTGGCTGTTGGTGGCGTTCATGTCTGCCACGGTCAAAAGATACAGATAATCTAAGTGGCGAATGTCTCCCACGAAACGTGCGAAATCGCTAATGATTTTGGGGTTGTAAATGTCCTTTTTTTGGGCGGTCAAAGACATCACCAGATGATTTTCTACCAGCCACACCACAAGCTTGCTGTCAGCCTTACCAAGCCCATGCTCAGCACAAAAGCCTTTTGCCAGCACCGCCCCAAGCTCGCTGTGGTCACCGCCTTGTCCTTTGGCGATGTCATGGAATAAGGCTGCCACCACTAGGGGCAGTTTGTCCGGCAGTTCTTTATAAACCGTACTCACCACGCCGAAGCTGTCTGCATAGGTGGGGTTGCCGAAGCGGTGAAGCATACGCACCAAAAACAGCGTATGAGCGTCCACGGTATAACGATGGAACAAATCATACTGCATAAGCCCTGTGATGGCAGAAAAGGCGGGCAGATACGCCCCTAGAATGCCCGTGCGTTTCATTAGGCGTAGGCGGTGGAATAAATAATTCGGCTCGTCCAGATTTTTTAAAAATAATTGTTTGTGCTGTTCATTATTTAAAAACTTATCATCAATGCTGGTGCTGGCATTTCTTAATGCTCGTAGGGTGTTGGCGGTTAAGGATTTTATGTCTTGCTCGCCCATCGTTAAAAAGATTTTTAAAATCTCGTCAGGGTGTTTTGTAAATAAATTATTATCAAAAATACCTAATTGCTCCCCAAAATAATTTTGACTAAGATAATAATGCTTATTTAAGGAAGTTTTGGTTTCTTTTTCCAAAAATTCATTAAAAAACAATTCACCCAAATAATGCCCCAGCGTGGCAATCGTCATTGCCGAGCGGTAATAGCGTTTCATTAGCATTTCTGGGGCGTAGTTGGGATTGTCGTCTTTGTTTTCTAAGCCTAATTGATGGGCAATGGTTTTTTGTTGCCCAAACGAAAGTTTGTTATTGTCTTTTTGTTCATTGTGGTGCAAATAATGACGAATGAGCCACAAATAATGTTTGGCATGAATGAGTTCTTGGCATTCTTGGTCGGTTAAAAATCGACTTTTTACCAACTGTCTTAAAGTAATATCAGGTGCAAGATTAAAATAAAACTTAGCAATCCAATGTAAAAAATGAATGTCTCTAAGTCCGCCCACGCCCTCTTTAATGTTCGGTTCTAGGACGTATTCATTATAATCATTTTTTTTATGACGGGCTTTGTATTCTTCGTATTTGGCAGTAAAAAAAGTGGTGGGTGTATACTGTTGTTTTAGCCATTGGCTTGGGGTGTGGATAAAGTCGGTATTTCCTGCCAAAAAACGATTTTCTAATAAACTGGTGGCGATGGTAATTTCTGCCACACATTCTTTATCGTCAATATGATGAATGCGGGCGGCAGGCGAGATACCGATGTCCCACAATAAAGTCACGAAAGTTTTTAGGGTGTCTAATGGATCGCTGTTCTCGTGTAAAATCAATAAATCAACGTCCGAATGCGAGAACAGTTCAGCACGCCCATAGCCACCAAGGGCGAATAAAGCGGCGGTTGTTAGCTCAAGATGAGAAAATAGCGTTACTAAAATACTGTCAATCACCCCCGCCCGAAACCGCAAAAGTGTCGGTAAAAGACTGTGTTCTTGGCATAAGTCGTCTGGTGTATTTTTATGAATAATGTCATGAATATAAGTATTTAATCCATTTATCCAAATCTTTAATTCTGACAAATGTGTGTCTTTATCTTCTAAAAATTCTTTAGAAGATAAAGATGATAATAGGCAGCGTGGGGCAGAGTATTCTTTTATAAAGTCATGATAAATAGAAAAATGAATATCTGACAGGTGGGTTAATAATGAGGTTTTATAATAAAGCATAAGGTATCCTTGGCAATAAAAAGGCAATACATAGCTGCATTGCCTTTTTTGTTATTTCCAGTCATAGATATTTTTTTTATACGCCATTGACATTAAAATGACACCACCAATTATCATCGGCAAACTGTATAATTGCCCCTTACTCATCCAGCCAAAAAACAGCTCATAACCGATATCAGGCTGACGAAAAAACTCGGTAATAAATCGGCTAATGCCATAACCTAATAAAAATAGGGCGGAGACAGCATATCTTGGGCGGGGTTTTGTGCTAAAAAACCACAGTAGGATAAATAATAAAACACCCTCGCTAAATGCTTGATAAACCTGGCTTGGGTGTCTGGGCAATAAGGCGTATTCGCCCACTTGTACGGCGATTTTTTGTAATTCTGGGCTGGTGGTGAGTAGTTCATAGTCGGCATTCACCGCTTGTGGAAACAGCATTAAATGCCCATGCCCACCGTCAGAGACACGCCCCCACAGCTCGCCATTGATGAAATTGCCAATCCGCCCGAACAAAAGCCCAGTTGGCACGCACGGGGCGATAAAATCCAGCACGGCAAAGGGCGATTTTTGATATTTACGGGCAAATAGAAGCATCGCCACGATCACGCCCATAAAGCCGCCATGAAAACTCATGCCGCCCTCCCAGACCTTGAACAGGTACAGCGGATTGGCGAGCAGTTCGCTAAAATTATATAAAATCACATAGCCAATCCGACCGCCCAAAATCACGCCCATCGCCCCATAAAAAACTAGGTCTGAAACCATGTCTGGTGTGAAGTCGCCCCGTTTTTTGGCACGGTACATCGCTAGCCCGTAGGCAGCTGCAAATGCCAAAAGATACATCAGACCATACCAGTGTAGCTCGATACTGCCCAGACGCAGGGCGACAGGGTCGAATTGGGGGTGAGTAAGTGCCATGCAATGCTCGCTTAAATCAAGGTGAATGTGATTATTATAACAAAACTTGCTCGAAAAAAGCGGATTTTTACTCTGTCGTGTCGCCCAGCTGAATTTAATATGAAAAAACAGAATAACAAAACGCCAAAATTCTCTTTTTATTCACTTATAAAGTGTTCTATAGTAAACGCATTCATACCAAACATAAAAAATCACAGCGAGGCAACCATGAGTAGCATTCAAAACGCCACCCTTTCCCCCATTAAGCCGACCATCGGTGCAGTGATTGACGGCATTGATTTAAATGCCTTGGACGAGGCAGGACGCGCCTTTATCAAAGACGCTTTATTAACCCACCAAGTGCTATTTTTTAAAGGGCAAAATCTCACGAGCGAGTCGCAAGTCGCCCTTGCCCGCACCTTTGGCGAGTTGCACATTCACCCTGTTTTCCCGACCGTGCCTGATGTCAAAGAAGTCATCGTCCTTGACAGTCACCAAACCGACCTACGAGACAACGAACTTTGGCACACCGATGTAACATTTAGCAAAACGCCCCCTTTGGGCTGTGTCTTGCGTGCGGTCAAAATTCCGCCCGTTGGGGGCGACACCTTGTGGGCAAGCCTAAGCTCGGCATTTGACGCCCTAGACGATGAGACCAAAGACTTTTTGCGTGGCAAGACCGCCACGCACGACATTCGCCTATCCTTCCCTGCTGAACGCTTTGGGCAATCCGCCGAAGATGACGAAAAACTCCAAAAAGCGATTGCTAATAACCCACCCTTATCACACCCAGTCGTTCGCACCCACCCCGAGACGGGCAAAGAGTGCTTGTTTGTTACCGAAGGGTTTACAAGCCACATTGACGGACTTAGTGAGAGCGAAAGCCGAGAGCTTTTGGACAAATTGTTCGCCCACAGCATCAAAGATGACTTTGTCGTCCGCCACAAATGGGCGGAAGGCGATGTGGTAATTTGGGATAATCGTGCTACCCAGCACAAGGCATTATTTGATTATGGTGATGCTCACCGCATTATGCACCGTGCAACCGTGATTGGCGATGAGCCTTTTTATAAAGAACAAGAGAAAGAAAACGTTGCCTAAAAAACGGTTTAATGTAATAATCGCCATTGAAAGATGGCGGTTATTTTTGTCTTATCAATGAAAAATGGCGAAAATAAACTCATTAAAGCGGGTAATCGCTGTAAATAATAAAGCATATTCGGTGAAAGTTTTAAAAAGGATCATTTAATGCTGAATGTTTATTTGTTATTTTCTTATATATTTGCCATTGTGTTATTTTTAGGGACGCCGGGTCCTGTAACAGCGATGGTGGTGAATGCCAGTTTGCGGGGCGGGTTTAAGGCAGGGCTTGCCACAGTTGCAGGGACGAATACCGCTTCTTTGATGTTAATTCTCATTTCCTTTGTGGTAATTTCTGGGGTGTTTTCTATCAATGAACAGGCTTTGACGTGGCTGACATTTTTTGGGGCGTTATATGTGATTTATTTTGCGATAGGCATTTTAAAGGATAAAGCTGAGGATTTGCAAATTAACAAAGAGTTAGAAAAAACAGATGCTAAAAAATTATCCAGTTATTTTTCGCAAGGGTTTTTCGTAGGAATTTCAAATCCAAAGGATATTTTATTTTTTATTGCCTTTTTTCCGACTTTCTTTGCAATTTCAAAAGAACCCATCATTTCTATGGTGATTTTAACTTTGGTTTGGGTTGTATTAGATTATAGTATTTTATCGGTCTATGCGAAGATATTCACAAAAATAAAAAGTGCCACCACCATCAATATCATCAATAAAACCTGTGGTTTTGTACTGCTTGCCATCGCCATTTATGCTTGTTATCATTCATTGATGAAACTAATTTAGTTTTCTTTTCTAAAAAATGTATTTTAAAAAACGCATAGAAATATGCGTTTTTTTATTTTATAAAAATTTTATTATGAATTTTTAGAATAACAAAATCATCAAACATAATTTTATTGGCATAGTTGACTTCATTATAATACTCGATAATTTATGAAAAAGGTCAAGCCAAATGCCAACCGACAGTTTAAAAGCACCCATTATCGCCAATGAAAATCCTCATAAACCGACAATGAAACGCCAATTAAAATCCACCCATTTGCAATTACTCTCCATTGGCGGTGTTATTGGGGCGGGATTTTTCTTGGGAGCGGGCAAAACCATTAGTTTGGCGGGTACTTCGGTATTGATTGTTTATGCCCTTGTGGGTTTTTTTGTATTTTTGGTAATGCGAGCAATGGGCGAATTGTTATTGTCCGATTTGTCTTATCGCTCTTTTCTTGATGTGATTTATGCTTATTTGGGGCGGGCGACTTCATTTATGGTCGGCTGGACTTATTGGCTGTGCTGGCTAATTATTGCCATTGCCAATACAGTGGCGATGACGGGCTATATGCAATTTTGGTATCCTGATATCGCTCTTTGGTTGCCTGCGGTATTTAATATTGGCTTAATTGTGTTTATCAATTTTTTGGCGGTGAAATGGTTTGGCGAAGCCGAAAAATATCTAACTTTGATTAAAGTATTTACCATTATTGCCATTATTGCCGTTGGTGTGTTTTTAATTGCCACAGGCTTTACGGTTGGCACACAAAAAGCGTCTATCGGTCATTTGTTTAATAAAGATAATTTTATGCCAATGGGCATTGCAGGATTTTTTGCCGCTTTTCAATTAGCGGTACAAGCCAATGCAGGGGCGGAATTGGTCGGCACGGCGGCAGCAGAAACCGACAACCCCAAACAAAATTTACCCAAAGCGATTAACCAAATTCCTATCCGAGTGGCATTATTTTTTGTTGGGTCATTGGCGGTGATTTTAATGACCATTCCATTAAGCGAAATAAAGGTAGGCGTGAGTCCTTTTGTGCAATTATTTGGGCTTGTCGGCTTTGGGGCGATTGCAGGGGTGATTAACTTTGTGGCATTATCGGCAGGCATTTCAAGTGCTAATAGTGGACTATATTCGGCATCTCGTATGGTTTATGGGTTGTCTAAACAAGGCAATGCCCCAAAACTCTTTGAAAAATTAAATAACTCAGGTGTGCCAATCAATGGCGTGATATATTCGTCGTTATATTTGGCATTGTCGTTTTTGTTATTATACGGTACAGACAGCATCATTCAAGCCTTTACAGTGATTAGTACGGTATCATCGGTGTGTTTTATTGTAATTTGGGGATTGATTTTAATTGCTTATTTAAAATATAGAAAAGACCAACCACAATTACACCAATCATCAGAATTTAAAATGCCCTTTGGTAAATTTTTATCCGCATTTGCTTTGGTGTTCTTTGTTTTTGTGCTATATTTATTTTCGCAGAGTAAAGATACGCTGATTGGGCTATTGTTTATGCCTATGTGGATTGTGGTGTTATTGGGATTATATGGGGTATTTTATAGAAAAAATAACCAAAATTGACTGCCTTGCATTTTATCAATCAATCCCCATTAAACGATTATTAAAATAAATTAAGGCAATCATGATGAAAATCCTATCTCACATCTACCCTGCCCCCGCCAAACATTGGGTGGGCGATGGCTTTTATGTCAGTTCTATGTTTAATTACAACCAAACAGGGCGAAACCTTGACCCCTTTTTGCTGATGGACTACGCCAGTCCGCAAGAATTTGCCCCCAATTTTGACCGCAATTTGCGTGGCGTGGGCGAACACCCCCATCGTGGCTTTGAGACCGTTACCATTGCCTATCAAGGTGAGGTGGAACATAAAGACTCGCACGGAGGTGGCGGTGTGATTGGTACAGGCGGTGTGCAATGGATGACGGCAGGCTCGGGGCTGATGCACCAAGAGTACCATTCAGAAAACTTTTCAAAAACAGGCGGAATGTTTGAAATGGTACAGCTTTGGGTCAATCTGCCCGCCAAAGACAAAATGACCGTCCCCAAATACCAAGCCATTGACAGCGATGACATTCCTGTGGTGGAATTAAATGGCAATGGCAATGGCATTGCACGCATTATTGCGGGCGACTTTAATGGCACACAAGGCACGGCAAGCACTTTTAGCCCGATTAACCTGTGGGACATTCGCCTGAATGCAGGGGGTAGTTATGAATTTACCTTGCCAGAAACGCACAATCTTTTGATTTTGATTTTGGACGGTACAGTGCTGGTCAATGACGACAAAATCGCCCGCCCAAGTGAATTGGTTACTTTTGAAAAAGGTGGTAGCAAAGTCAGCCTAACTGCCAACAATGACGCTAAGATTTTGATTTTGTCAGGCGAGCCGTTAAACGAACCTGTGGTCGGCTATGGACCTTTTGTGATGAACACGATGGACGAAATCAATCAGGCGATGAGTGATTTAAGAAGTGGCAAGTTTGGACAGATTGTGGTTAAAAAATGGGGCTGATTTTAATGTCAGCCCCATTTTTTGCTTTTAATTCACATCGCCAAAATCTTTCTAATCTGCCCCACCTTATCCAAACATTCTTGATATTCGTCATCAACGCCCGACAGCACGGTAACGCCACCGCCTGCCCAAGCCGATACGCCAACTTTTTGCCCGTCAAAGTCCGATTGCAAAGTGCGAATTAAGACATTCCATTGCCCCGTCTCATCAAAATTCAAATAGCCCATCGTCCCACAATACGCCCCCCGCTTACCACGCTCCAATTCATCAATCAGCTCGCACGCCCGTTTTTTAGGACTGCCTGTGATTGAGCCTGCTGGCAAACTGTCAAACAAGACGGTCAAGGCAGGCACATCGCCCAAAGTGGCTTGCACAGTGCTAACAAGATGATGGACATTGCTAAAACTCTCCACCGCAAACTTTTTGGGAACGGACACCGCCCCAAACTTGGCGTATTTGCCCAAATCATTTCTAAGTAAATCCACAATCATCACATTTTCTGCCAAGTCTTTTTCGCTTTTTGCCAAGTCATTTTTAAATTGTTCATCAATGGCTGGGTCATTATGGCGGGGGCGAGTTCCTTTAATGGGTTTGGTGATTAAAATAATGTCGCCATTGTTTTTTTGAAATTTAAAAAACAATTCGGGCGATACACTGGCGATTTCTTGCTGACCCATTTTTAAATAGCCACAAAACGGGGCGTGGGTATGATTAAATAAATTGGGTAAATGATTGATTAAAGGTAATTTATCATCACTGATTCCCACAAAAGGTTGGGTTAGGTTAATTTGATAAGCGTCCCCCGCCTTTAAATAGTCTTGGGTTTTGTGAAAGGCAGTCATATACGCTGTCTTACTAATTTTGGGGGTTAAATAAATGGGGCTTGGAGAAATTAACTTATTATTTAAATTGCTTAACAACTTAATAATAAGATCAAATCGTTCGTCTTGCTTTTCATAACATAATTGCCAAGTGTTATTTTCAAGACTTAAATAACAATCATAATGCCCAAACAATGCCAATAGTCCATTGGATAATTTGATAGAATGATTTAATTGATTGGCACCTATGTCATAACTAACATAGCCTAATACACCATTGATATAAGTGTCATTATTAGGATTGTTTTCTTTAAAATAAGTTTTTTGTTGATTATAATAATTTAAAATAAAAGATTGATAAGTGTTAAAATCACTTTTTTGACTTTGGGTAGTATAATGATTTTGATTAAAATGATAAATGATAGTGTTTAATTGTCCATTGTCATTAATCAATGCCCATACTACTTTTGGCAATAGCCCAATCACAGGCTTGCCATTATTATACAACCAAAAAATATGCCATTCTTGCTCTTTTAAGGTTGTTATTAAAAGAGCGGTTAATTCAGCAGGGTTATGGGGCAGATGGGGTAGGGGGTGTTTTTGCATTTTATTTGATTAAATGACGAAATTTTTAAATTTTCTAATTAAGAAAATTATTTTAAAAAAGGTGCGTAATACGCACCTTACGGATTGCTTATGTTATGACTTAATTAAATAACTAAATTTCTCTTTTAACTTTTCCAGCTTTGGCGGAATGGCAAAATTACAATAGGCTTGAGTGGGGTTTTTATTAAAAAAGTTTTGATGGTAGTCTTCGGCGGTATAAAATTCTTGTAAGGGTAGAATTTGCGTTACCGCATTGACGCCCTTGTTTTTTAATTCGGATAATTTATTGTCGGCAATTATTTTTTGTTCGTTATTAACAAATATCGCAGACGCATATTGGGTGCCAACATCATTGCCTTGACGGTTTAGCGTGGTGGGGTCGTGAATGACAAAAAAGACATCTAGCAATTCATCAAGTGAAATGATAGCAGGGTCAAATTTTACTTTGATGACTTCAATATGTCCTGTTTCGCCCGTGCAGACCGTTTCATAATCGGCGGTGTCCGCCGTTCCGCCCATATAGCCAGAAGTTACGGTCTGTACGCCTTTTAATTTTAAAAACACACTTTCGGTACACCAAAAACAACCACCGCCTAATACGATACTTTGCATAAGTTTTCCTTGGAATAAAGTGCTTATGATAGCAGAATTTGACGGGCTGTCAATTTAAGTGCATTGAAGGGATTGTAAGGATGAGCGAGGAGGCTGGAAAGCTAGAAAAATCAAAGGCTGTCGCACGATTGTGGACAGCCTAAGATTATGAAGTGGCGTACTACAAACAGGTAATTTAACTTATTGATTTTGTTATATTTATTTTTTATTAAAAAATTTTGTACCCCAAAATGTACCCCAAAAATACAAAGTGTCCCTAATTTTGGGTGCATTTTGGGCAGGCGTGGCAGATATAAGGGTGTGCATGGGGTGGTTTCTCATGGGGGCTGGTTTTTCTTTTTTTGCCATTCCAAAACACCGAAAACCGCTTTTTTATAGCGTAAAGAAATTGTGATGGGCTGGGCGTGGTTTTGGCTGTTTCGCATTTTTGCTTAAAGTCAAGCTTGGCAACGGCAAGGCGGTTTTATTATGAAACGCCTGTTTCGTTGCGGATTGGTTTTTGTGCTAAAAATCCCTTTTTTATAGCGTTCAGAAAAATGCCTAAAATCTGAGTGAATTTACCATAAAAAATAAAACCGCCAAAACCCCCTAAAAAATAGTAACTTGGTAACTTTCTATACGTGGCAAGGGTTTGAGCGATTTTTTTTAGTAACTTTTCGGTGACGGTTACTAAAATTTTGAGTAACTGGCATAAAAAAACAGTCACCTTGATGACTGTTTTTTGAGTTTAAAACTCGCTCTCATTAACCTTGGGCGATAAATACCGCTCCCAAACTGGCACAAATTGGGTCTTGTAATAGCCCTTGGCACTGGTGCTTGCCCCTGTTTTGACGGTCTGTGTGTCAATCCCAAACCCCCTTAATTTTTTCCCTAGCTGGTGGGCGGTCATCTCTTGCCCGTTGTTGTAGGTTTGCCATAGGGCTTCATCAAGGGCGGTTAAACGCTCTAATAGCATTCTTAACGCCATCTTTTCACCATGCCAGACTTCTCTTGTGTCGTGCAGTAACTGCTCGTGTTGGCTAGGTTCATCTTTGGTTTGGCAAATGGATAAACACGCCTGCAACGCCTTATCATACACCCCTAGCACCGTGGCAATTTGCAAAAGAATGTACCAGCTGTTATATGCCCTATCGCTAATATCAATAAGCGGTATTTCTACCCCATCAACGGCTTGGCGGTTATCCATTGCCCATCGTTTGCACTTTTGGCGGATAAGTTCGGTTTGGGTAAATGGCAGGGTTCTTTTGTTCATTGGCGTTACTTTGTCGCTTTTGCCTTTGCGTTTCATCTCAAATCTAATACAACGGCTTGCGGTTGTGCCTTGTAGGTTGCCAATACCACAAAGCACCTTTGCTCCAAAACCGTTAAACGCTTCTAGGCTGTTGCCCTTGTCGCTATTTATCCGTCCTGTGGGCTTGCCCTTACTGTAACCGCCATTGATAATGCCCAAAATGTCCGCCTTGTCTTTTAACCCTGTGTCAATCTCATCAATAAGCAAGGTCGGCTTAAACTTATCCATCACCCGAAAGATAACCGCCTTTGTGGGGTCTAGCATGGCATAGGGGCGGTAAACAACCCGTTCAAATAAATCAAGTAGCGTGGTCTTGCCACATGCTCGCTCAGGGGCGGTTATCCATGCAATCGGGGCGAACTCTGCAATGTCGGTAAGGTAGGTAAATAGCACCCATAGCACAAATGCAACTTTTAACGGTTCATTAATAAAAATATGACGGTCAATCAAGCCATAAAGGGCGGTGTAAATTTCATCGTGGCTAATGGGTTCATGATGGGCGGTGGGTTCTTGTACCAGCTCGCCTTGCTTGTGTTCATACACCCATTGCAAAAGTTTATCCCGCCCAACCCCAAAACGCTTTGCCACTCTTGAAAGCAGTAAATGTAAGCGGTGTTCGTCAAGCTCCGCAAGCTCTTTGATGGCTTGTTGTAGTTCTTGCACTTGTGCGTCAAGGTCGGCTAGGGCGGTGGCGGTGTCGTTACTGTCTGTTATTTGTGCGTTATTGGTGGTGTCGTTGGTGATGGCGTTGCCGTCAAGGCGTGGCAAGCGTTCAATTAGACTTTTCACGCCTGCGTTACCATCTTGCAAATGACTTTCAATAAAGTCCACACAATCGCCCTTGACTGGCAAACGCTCGCCAGTGGGCAACATCACGCCTGTTATATCAATCACTTCATAGGCGATATTAAGGCGATTTAAGGCGGTGATAAGCTCGCCTTGCCATTTCTCGCCTGCGGTGTCATTATCACGCCATAGCACGCATTTACGCCCTTGTAGCGGTGTCAAATCGCATTTATCAATACTGGTCGCTCCCCCTGTAGTGGTGGCGGATAGTCCAATGCTTACCAATCTATCAACGCATTTCTCCCCTTCAACGATATACACCACATCGCCCAATGGGGCAGGTAGATAAAGGGGCTTGGTGTCTAGGTGCTTTGGCTCGCCCATCTTGTAGCGGTTGCCATCAAAGAAAAACGGCTTAATCCATTTCTTGCCGTCTTTGTCAAATCGTGCCTTGATAAAGACTTCTTGTCCTTGGTTGTGATAAGGGTAAATGGCGGTCAAGTCATTCATACTTGCCCCCATTGCTTTTAGCCCCTTATCATTGTTTAATGCCCATTGTAGGGCTTGTTGTAGTTTATCATTCATCATATGCCCCCAATTCAATCATAGCGGTTTTGTAGTCGGTGTTTGTCATACGCATATAAAAGCCAACCATATTGCCTTTGGCGTGGCAGGCGTGGCAAATAAAACCGCCGTGCGTGCCATTGACGGATAAACTGGCGTGTTTGTCATCGTGGAATGGGCAACGCACCATTTGCCAACCTTGATTTTTGATGGCAATATGAAACCGACCATAAAAGGCGATAGGGTCAAGGCGTAACGGCTCGTATGTTTGACGGTGGTGGGTGGATTGGCTTAGGATTTTGGCAAGTACGCTCATTGGTTGCCCCCTGTGTCATCGCCCCAGCTGTCAAAATACTGGGTAAATGTGGCTCTTTCAATGTGGGCGGTGGGGTAGTCCTGTGCTAATTGGTTGGCAAAGGTGTAAGCCGTGTCAAAGTTAGTAAATTCTCTAAAAATACCAAGTTCTTGACACTTAACAAGGTGGCAAACGGTTTTTGATGGGGTGGGGATATTTAGCATGGGAATGCTCCTGTTAAATTTTGAGTAGAAAACCCTGTATTAGGGCGGTGTGGTCTCACTCTCGGTATTAACAGTAACCGCTTTACATATTCGCCAAATGGCTTATTTTGTAATATCAACCACACCATAAGGGGAAAACGCACCAATCCGCTTTGGGCGGTATGGTGGCTTAAATATGGTAGGTTCACGCCTGCACCAATGCCATGTGGGGCGGTGTTTGGGCGTAAAAAAAAGCCAATTTAAACCGTTTGGCATAACGGCTGTTAATTTTTGAGAGAGAATGCCATTATGCGTGCTTTTGGCAGGCGTGGCAAGTGAAATAATTTCATTTAATATCGTTTGAAGTTTAGTTAAATTCAACATATAATTACCCTTGTGGTGTTTAGCATTCCCCCCTTGTTTAGATTGGCAAGGGGGATTTTTTTTATGTCCTATTTTCGCTTGTGGGGCGTTCTGTGGCGGTTTAGGGCGGCGGGTGGTGTTTTTCCTATGGTGGGGCTTGGACGGCTAAAAAGGTGCTTTCATGGGGTGGTTTCTCAAATGGGCTTTAAGGCTATGTTTTTTGGGGTTTTTGTGCCTTGGCGTGGTCGATGATTTTGTCAATCTGCGTGGCATGGACATTTAGCCGTGTGACAATGCCATCTAGTATGTTAGAGGCTTCAGGGTTGTGACTTGCCTTGCTCATCTTGCTAAGTAGGTCGCTGGCAGTATGTAGGTCGTGTGAGAGTTTTTTTAAGTATGTAATAAGCATGGCTTTTCTCTTGGTTGTTTGATTTTAAATTTTTGCTGGGTTTTGGTTGGCAAAAGTTAGCCAGCAAGCTCACGATAGACGTTTTCACGGTCTTTGGCTTCTATCCAGTAAATGTTATGGCGTTTGCCGTTTGGCTCTGTTACCATTCGCCCTTGGATTGGCTCGCCCCTTGCCCTAAGCTCGCTAATGCGTTGTGGCAAGGATAAGCACCCAAATTCTTGTAGGGCGGTCAAGGGGCTTAAAATCTCGCCTGCTAGTAGCTTTTGCATGATGATTTGTTTAACGGCCATCTTTGGCTTAGTGGCAGGTGTTGCGGTCATACATTGCCCCCTTGTGCGTTTAGCCAGTCGTGAATGTCGCTGTTTCGCCATACGGTAACGGTGGAGCTTAGCTTGACGGGGGCGGGAAATTTGCCGTCCTTTACCCATGCCCACACGGTAGATTTACCAATGGGCAAAAAGGGTAAAAGCTGGCTTAGTCGGCTCATACCGTCTTTGGGTAAGGTTGGATTGTCTTGGGTCATTTGATACGCTCCTAGATGGGAATGGATTTAGGGCGTATTGTAGGGGAAATGGGCGGGGCCAAAAAAGAAAGCAACCTAAGTTAATGGGATTAAACTTAGGTTGCTAGGTTTTTATTTTATGCTTCGTTCTTGGGTCTGCCCCCTGTGGTGGCATATGGTGGGGCAATGTCCCTTATCCAGTCTTTTAAGCTGTCTTGATTGTTGGGTAATTGCCTTTTAAATTCACTATCATATAATTCACGATAAACCAAACTAGCCATTTCTTTTATCTTGATTTTTTGCTCTTTGTCATTATTCCATAAGGCTCTTGCAATGATTTTAGCTTGTTCATTGGCTAGTATTTTTTGAGGGCTTACGCCTTTTCTTGGTTTAATTTGAAATTCCCTTGGTGATGCTGGGCTGTTATTGATAATATTATTTTCAAGTATTAACAAATCTTTATGTAAAATAATAACATCATCTATTGAAATTTCTAAAAGTGGTAATTCATTTTCATCTGTGGGTATTTCTTTTAACTTTGGCAAAATTTCATTAAAATCAATTTCTTCATACTCAAAACAAAACTTTGGATATAAAGCCAGTATTTCATACCTTATTGATTTATTTGTAAATGAATAACAAAATTCTGGGTATTGTGGGTTCTTATCGGTATTTTCAATATCCAAAACGCCACAAAATAAGTCGTTTTCTATCAAATCAATACCATAAGTTACTTTTTTAAATACCAGTTTTCTTTTTACTTCCTTATCTAGCTTAAATAGTAAACCATAATAACAAGAATGAAAGCTTAAATCTTTCTCTAATTCCTGCGTTTCTGATATAACTAAATCCTTATTATTTTGATAAAAATCCCTATTTACAAAAGGTGTATCAAAATCACATTGAACACCAAACCCCCTACCATAAACATAACTATCGGTATCGTGTTTAATCATAGATTTTAATAAATTCTTTGGTTTGGTGTTATTTGTACCGTGCTTTATATTCAAATAATCACACGCCTCTTGCAAGGTGTAATATTCTGCTTGCTCAAAACTTAGGGCAATTTCATTTTTATTCATACTCTCATACCTTATTCAATTCCATACCTTAAAAAAAACAGTGCAAGGCATGGCGGTCTAAGGTATGAAATAACCGCCGTTCGGGTAATTACTCCTAGCCTTGCAAAAGAGTTTAAAAGTTCGGAATGTCTTTAAGGGCATAGCATAGACGCATGGGGTGCTGGCTTAGCTCCACGAAGCCAAAACGCTCATAAAAGGCTTTGGCGGTCTCGTCTTTGGCGTCCACAATGACAAAGGCAAGCCCCATCATCTGTGATAACTTCTTAGCCGTCTGCATGGCGTGTAGTAGTAAATCCGCTCCAAGTCCACGCCCCTTGTAGGTTTTGTCCACTGCCAGCCGTCCCAAAAGTACGCACCCTATGGGGTTATGGGGGCTTTGGCGTTTTAACAGCTCTGTATCATCTGCTTGCATAATCTGACACGCTGACAAAGTGTAAAACCCTGCTAGGCGGTCGTTATCTATCGCCCCATAAATAACGGTCTCATGGCGTTTTAATAATTGGCTTGTCTGCTGTTTGATAAAGCGGTTTAGGGCTTCACTCTCACAATCAAAACCGCTTTTGTCGTGGTCTTTGGCAAGTTTAGTTATCCACATTAACAAAACCCCTGTCAAATAACGCTTGCATGGCAGGCGTGGGGCTTGGTGGTTCGTCTAGGCGGTCAATGGCTCTTTGCCAATCCTCACTATTTAGGGCGATTTGGGAATTATCCTTGATGGTTTGGCTTGCCTTTTGATAGGCACAATCCAAAATAAAATAACTCATGCTGACGCCTAATTGCTGGCTTGCCTGTTCAATGATGGCTTTGGTGTGGGCGGTGGTGCGTAAATTGATGCGTTCGGTTGCTTGCATGGGTGCATTCCTTGTATATCTGTATTGTGTACATGATAACATGATAGGCTTATGCCATCAATCTAATTTAGAGTGTCTTAGATGGTGGTAGGCGGTATTAGAGTGTGTTTCATTGGGTTTGGCGTGTCTAAAGTTGGCTAATTTTCAGTCAAAAAACCCGCCTGCCTGCGGTGGTTACTGAATAAGTTACTAAATTTAGTCACCAGTTACTAAAAAGTTACTAAAAAAAATCGCTGTAAGCCTTGATTTATATAGAGGGTTACTAAGTTACTATTTTTTAGGGAAAAAAGGTTATTGGAATTTTTGGCAAATTTTGCCCATAAAAAAGCCCCATCATGGGGCAGGCGTGGGGCATTACTGCATTAACTCCATCACTTCCAATCTATGCACCGCCAATTCATCAACGATTTCATGCTCTTTGTATCTAAGTGCCTTTAAAAAGCTGATGAATGCTTGTTCGCTATGGTCGGTCATGCGTTTGTTTTTGTAGCTGTCAAAATTGCCGTGTTTGATTTCATCAACGATATTTGCCCAATCATTCATCATTTTTGTGCGTGCGGGCAGTAGGTTGGCTTCATTGTACGCCCGAACGGTCTTATTGCCCTGTACATGGGATAACTGCAATTCTATGGCTTGTGGTGGGTATTGCATTTCATAAAGGCTCGTACTTGCCAATCCCCTAAATCCGTGTCCAGTCATACGCCCTTGATAACCCATTGTCTTTAGTGCTTTGGTAAAGGCGTTTTCTGAGAGTGTGTCGGCTTTGCGACTGCGATTGCTACAAAATACAAAGTCATCATGTAATTTCATGACTTGAATGTCTTTTAAGATTTTAACCACTTGTGGGGCAAGCGGTACAATGTGGGCTAAGCCGTTTTTCATGCGGTCGGCTGGAATTTGCCAAAGGTTGTGTTCAAAATCAATCTCACTCCATCTCATGCCCCTAAGTTCTTTGGTGCGAACAAAGGTATAACACATCACATAAAAACCGTATTTGGTCAATGGCTCACAGTTGCTATTGTCAATGTCGGCTAGTAGCTGGGGCAGTTCGGTTATTTTAATGCGTGGATAGTGCTTGGTTTTGTGTTCCACTAGGCTTTTGCCGATACTTCTTGGAATGGGGTTGTATAGATTTTCCGCCAAGCCTTTTTCAATGGCATAATCATAGATGGCGGTTATCCAACCAATCACTCTATGGGCGGTACTGGTCTTGCCTGCGACTGCTAGGCGGTCATGCACCGCCATAATGTCAGGCAAGCGTAAGGCGTAAATGTCTTTATTGCCAATGATGGGGAAAATGTGGTTATGATACGCCCTCTTATCTCGTTTGAATGTGTGGGGTTTGGTGCGTGTCTCGTGGTGTTCTAGCCACTTTTGGGCAAACACATCAAAACAAGTGTCAATCTGTAGGGCTTTGGCTTGCTTGGTGTGTTCTTTGGGGTCTATGCCTTGTGCCAGTAGAGTTTTTATTTCAATGTTTTTGGCTCGTGCTTGTGCTAGGCTTATGGCGGGATATTTGCCAATTGCCAACTCTTTGCGTTTGCCTTGATAAGTGTAATCTGCATACCAAACTTTATTGCCTGTATGTCTTACCCACAATTCTAAGCCGTTGCCATCTGAATATTTGTCTGGGCGGTTGGGCGTGCATTTGTCGGTGGGCTGTAAGCCCTGTTAATTAAAGGTAAGTATGGCGGTGTCTGTTAGGCTCATCGGGGGTATATTTTAAAGTTGAACTCGTGTACCCCGTAATATACCCCAAAAATACACAGATTGCAACGGATTGCCCAAGACAACCAAAGACAGTAAAAAGGCTGGAAAGCTAGAAAAATCAAAGGCTGTCGCACGATTGTGGACAGCCTAAGATTATGATATGGTCGGAGTGGCGGGATTCGAACTCGCGACCCCTTGCACCCCATGCAAGTGCGCTACCAAGCTGCGCTACACCCCGAATAGGCGTACATTATAGCAAGCTTTGAAAATTTTGCAAGTATTTTGAATGTATTTTTAATCCAGTGCTTCTAATAAGTGGCGAACCCCCGCCTTTGCACCCATCTTTAAACTTATCCCACCTTGTTTTGGCAAACCGTCATCTCTTGGATTGATTCGAATTAGGCGCGGGGCAAAGCGTTCGCCAAAGCGTCTGACGGTGGGGATTGCTGTGCCAGCTCCAAGCTCAATCACCACAGGGTTTTGATAATCTGTCAAAAACTTTTGTAGGCGATTTTCTTGGGCATCGCTTCTATCGCCAATCCAGTACCAATCGCCAAACATCAAAATATTAGGACGAGCCAGACCGCCACAATGCGGGCAAGTCGGCAACGCCCCAAGCCACTCACATTTTTCATTGTCAATCACAGGTGTTAAGCCGTCCGCCGTCCAAATGCTATCAGAGCAAGGCGTGGTACATTGCAGATGATGAATTGAGCCGTGGCATTCATAGATTCTATTGGCATTAAAGCCTGCTTTTTGAAATTGACAGTCGACATTGCTGGTAAACACAAAATAAGGCAAATCAAGAGCTTTGGCAAGACTTAATAGCTCAAAAAAGCCTGCGTGGGGCGTGGTCGCTCGATAGAGTGCCAAGCGGTGCCCATAAAATCCTCAAGCAAGGCGTGGATTTTTGGTGAAGGCGGTTGGATTGGCGATGGCGGTAAAGTCCATTTGTCGCCGACCAAGTTCAGGGTAGGCTTGCCACATACCAGTATTGCCCCGAAAATCAGGCAAGCCAGAATCCACGCCCATTCCCGCTCCTGCTGTGATGAGTAGACTGTCGGCGGATTGAAGTAAGGTTTTTATGGCACTTTTGATTCTCATTGTAAAAATGGTTAAAATTGGTTTGGTCAATCAGGTGCGTAACGATTTTTGGTTTTGTCAAGATGCACTTAAACGCCATCTGGTTAATTTTATAACAGCGGGCTGATAAGTCTAACGGCTCCATCTCTGACTTGTTGATAAAGCTTGCGATTTTGCCAATCACTCATACTAATAAAATCACAATGGCTTAAATATTGTTGTTGTAATTGGGCAATTTCATCAATCAAACCAAAGCCATCGTCCGTGCGATAAATGGCAAGCGTAACCTCCATATTCAAATAAAAACTTCGCATATCCATATTGACCGTACCGAACAACGCATACACATCATCAATCAACAAAATCTTGCTATGCAACAAGCCCTCACGATATAAAGCAAGGCGAATGCCTGCTTCTAATAAAGGCTGAAAATTGGCTTGGGAGGCGTATTTTACCAACTTAGAATCATTGACCGTAGGCATAATCAGCGTAATATCCACGCCTCGCCTTGCACTGCTGGTCAAGGCAAGCATCAAGGGTTCATCAGGCACAAAATAAGGGGTTGTAATGATAATGGATTTTTTGGCATTATAAATGGCACTGATAATGGTCTCATACACCAAATGCCCTGACAGCTCTGGGGCGGACGGCAAAAACTGCATCACCACATTATGCACACTATCAAAATGAAATTGGTGTTTATTATCAATCGGTTGTCGTGTGTTGGTTAGACGGTTTTTGGGTAAGGGAAATTTTTTGGTATAAGTACCAATGACTTGTTTTAGGTTGGATAGATTGTCCGATGTCTGGGCGGATAAGTCGGTGGCAATGGTGGTTAGCATTGCTTTGATGACGCCGACATCGTGCTTGTGGGTGGTTCTTATCATCACATCAATCCATTGACCCACCCCACTTTTTGCCTTAAAAAATCTGGGGTCTACCAAGTTAAAACTTCCTGTATAGCCAATATCTTCATCAATACAGATGATTTTGCGGTGATTGCGAACATCGGCACGAGCCACCACGGTTTTAAATAGTCCCACAGGAAGTAATTCTTCAACCCTAATGCCTTGATTTATAAGGGATTTATAACTTTTAGACCTAAAAAATCCACCACTTCCCACGCTGTCAGCAAGCACAACACACGCCACACCCCGAGCTTGGGCGGACAATAAAGCATCTATAATTTCTAGCACTCGCCCTTGGGGGTGAATGATATAAAATGAGAGCATTATAGACTTTTTGGCGGTATGAATGTCCGCCAAAATGGCATCAAAAATGGCATCGGGCGTAGCAAGCAAAGTAGCGGTATGATTGCCCTGCACCCCAAATCCTGTATTAGCTTCACCCATTTTGGCAAGGGCTTGCCAGTCGTCATTAAGTTTTGCTAAATGCTCATCTGAACCTAGATTGATGTCTTGGCGTTTGGCAAAATCAGACAAAAGATTTTGGGCTTTTTTGTTACGCTGACCATAATGACGGCTGATGTAGGCTCGTCCAAAAATTAGGTACAAAACAACACCCAAAAACGGCATCAACGCCAAAATGGCAATCCACGCAATCGCCACGCCATAGTTTTTTTGGCGTGTGAGAATATAAGCAACCAACACCAGCAATAATAGCGTATGTGCAATGGCTAAAACTTCAAAAATCCAATGTTCCCAGTCTATCATCACAGCTTATCTTTGTTAAAAGGTGTATTTTAGCATAATGGTGGTTTAATACGCATAATATCGTAAAATTTTTAAAACCTGTCCAGTCTCAATCTCTTTCATTGCGCTTTCCATATACGCCCAATTCGGCTCGCCTTTATCATCGGTGGGTAGCATAATAGTTTCTTTTTGAATACGTTTGTCATTGATTTCACGATTAAATGAATATTTTTCAGCCAATTTATTCAGCTGTGTTGCTAGAAATAAGTAGATATAGCGATTTCCACTTTCTGTTAATAATACTGTAATATGGTCGCTTGCAACAAAACTATAGTCTTGATAAAAACTTGATCCTACACTACCGCTATTGGCTAATGTTAAGCAATTTTTAAATATCCTAACATTTTGTTTATTTGCAATAAAATTATCTACGCCATTGTTAAACGATGATGAAGAAACATAAGGAATAGTGCCAACAAGTTGATTATTTTTGGTCAATCTTTTTCCACGCTGAATATGAGAAAAAACTTGACTTAATTTAAATTTCGCCCATACTATTTCGGCTCGGCTCGGCTCGGCTAAGGTATTGTATTGATTAAGATAAGAAAGTAAAGTCTCTATTTTATCTTTTTCAATATTTTTGATAAAATCTTCCATAAATTGCCAATTAGGATTGCCATTTTTATCTATGGGTAGTCTTAATATCTCTTTATTAAGTCTTGATTGATTGCGTTTATAGCCAAAATTATACTTTCCACGAATTTTGTCAGCAATCGTAGTAATAAATAATCCGCTATATTCGGTTAAATTGGCATTGTAGCCAACCGAAACATCTTGTGTGGCAATGAATTTTTCTTTTTTATAAACCGAATAGCCCATTGCTCCTTCACCGTTTCTAATAAACACAATGGCATTTCCATCATAAGTTAATTTTTCATTATTTTCTACATATTCCAAAACACCATTGTTGCGGTTGGTTGCCCCAACATAATTTGTCCCACGCTCTGATAAGGGCAAATGAGTTAAGCCTTTTGATGGTTTATTGATAAAATCAAAAAGTTTGCCAATTTCAAAATAACCCCATTGAACATCTTGATGGTTGGTATCACTGATGATTTCCAATAGTTTATTGGAATAATAATTGATTAAATCAGTTTTTTGTTTTTGCTCAATCTGTTTAATATAATCTTCCATAAATTGCCAATCAGGATTTCCTTGATTGTCAGTAGGGAGTAATATATTGAGTTTATTTAATCTTTGACAAGCATTTCTTCCATAAGAGAAAAGAATGCTCTGCCTATCTATGCAGGTTGTTATAAATTTCAAGGTATTCTTGGAGATTTTTATTTTGATTTCCAGTGCTTTAACACGGGTTCCTATATAAAAGTTGCTTGGCTGTACAAAAGATTTAAACGTACCCCTATCTGCAAGACTAATAGTTGTATTGCTATTAAACATTATATAGTTTTGCATTTTTTTACTAAATGCTTGAATTCCATTATTGATTTCGCTATGGCTAACTATTGGTATATGACCTTGCTCTATTTTTGATAGAATTAAATCTTTTCCTGTATAGATATTAAAGAATTTCTCAATCGCAAAACCTTTCCATTCCCTATCCGTCAATTTTAACTTATCCATTATTATTCTCCCCAATTCCAAATAAATACCCACGACCGTGCGTAATCATATTCACTTCAAAAGTTAAATAATCGGCGACCGTTTTTTCAAAATCGGCTTCACTGGGAATTTCATCATTAAAATAATAAAAAGAATGTAGCCATTCATCGTCAGATTCAATGGTGGTCTCCACACAAAACTTGGTTGGTGCGGTGATTTCATCACGCCAGACATTAAGCAGATGTTCTTTTTTGTCTTTGGCGGATTCGGTTTCTATTAAGCCTTTATGTTTTTGGACTTCAAAACCATCATCTTCAAAGTTAATAAATTTGACCAGTTTTTCTTTATCGTGCGGTACGCCTGCGGTAAATACGGCAATACACGGATTTGTACCGACACCATAAAAAGTATTTTTATTTAAAGTAATCACGCCTTCTAGGCTATGGTGTTTTAAAATATTGGCTTTAATGGCTTGTTCTTCTTTGGTTTTGCCTGTCATTGATGACTGTGGCACAATAACAACCGCCTTGCCATCTGGTGTTAAACTATTTAATAAATGCTCGGTAAAGGCAATTTCATAAAGATTGGGATTTTGTTTTGAGCCTTGTGAATAAGGCGGATTCATCATACCAATATTACAACCCTTTAATTGCAATTTGGCGGGATTTTGTTTTAAAAAATCTTCTTGGTCTAAATTACTTTTGCCATCACCACGCAAAATCATATTGGTGGTGGCAATCGTAAACATATAAGGTTGTAATTCAATGCCGTGCAGTTGATTTTTACGAATGTTGTTTTTCTGTTTATCGCTGGTGGCTTTTTGGAGCATATAATGCATACCTGCAATCAAAAATCCAGCCGTACCACAGCAAGGGTCAAGAATACAATCATCAGGCGATAAATTAACAAGTTCGCAAAAAATCTCGGTAATGTGTTTTGGGGTCAAAACAATACCCAGCGTTTGTCCATCACCACCAGAATATGACATAAATTCGCCATAAAACCGCCCCAAATAATCTTCGGCGGATTGGGTGTATTTGATATTTTGATAAATGTGTTTGTATAAAAATTCAGTATAATGTTTTAGGGGTGTTTTCTTTAAGTTGTCATTAATTTCATTGATGATTTTGGTGTCTTTGATGACCGAAAATTGATTAAGTAATTTGTCTTTTTTAACTTCTGGTGATACTTTGACTCTTTTTAGATGATTTTCAATGGCGGTATAGATTTTTTCGCCATCGGTTGTTATATCATCGCCAATCAAATCATCAATGGAGAAGTTTTTGTATTCCATTTCTCGTAAAGCCAATAAAATCCCAGAGACAAGTAATGGCTTGTCTTTGTCCTGAATGCTCCCATAATTACGCAAATCTTCGTGCAGATCTTTGGCGTTTTTTAGAATTTCTGCGGTGGTTTTTTCTTCTGGTGTTTGTTCTTTTAGGATTTCTTTAATATAATATTCATCAATATTATTTTCATTAAAAGAAATAAAGGTTTCAATATTGGTTAATTCTTTATATTCGCCTCGTTCATTAATAAAAATGGGTGTGATGTGATGGCGTTTTTCATCGCCAGAGACACCAATGGCGATAATCTTTTTATAAGTTGTGTGCTGGCTTAGATGAATACCATAATGTATTGCACCATTGACGGCATAATTTTTTATGCTGTCTGTTTCTTGGCAAATCAGATTTTGTTCATTGTACTTTTGATGTAGGGCAACCTCTTTTTTATCTTCAATGACAATCAAAAAATCTTTAATTACACCGACAAATTCAGGCATACCTACTTTGCCTGTTTTGGCTTTTGATGCAGTTTTTAAGGCATTGTCTATTTCCAAAATAGAACTACCCTGTGCATCAAAATTATCTGCAATATCAGCATTTTTTAATAAATCATATACCCAAAAATCGGTAGATTTTTCTTTCTTTGCCATTGTTGATCCAAAAATTTAATAGAAATAAATGCCTTATTTTAAGATAAGGCATTTATCAAAACCACTTACCCAATTAATTTTTTAAGCAATTCATTCACCTGTGCTGGATTGGCTTTACCTTTACTCGCTTTCATTACCTGACCAACCAGTCCATTAAAGGCTTTTTCTTTTCCGCCTTTATATTCATCAACCATTGTTTGGTTATTGGCTAAGACTTCTTTAATAATCGCCTCAATCGCCCCTGTGTCGGTTTCTTGTTTTAAGCCTTTTTCGCTAATAATTTCATCAGCCGATTTGTCGCTTTCCCAAAGATAATTAAACACTTCTTTGGCAATTTTACCGCTAATGGTATTATCCAAAATGCGAGTGATAAGTCCTGCTAGGCGTTCGGCATTGATGGGGGATTTATCAATGGTCAGTTCATTTTTATTTAATGAACCTAATAAATCGCCCATAATCCAGTTAGCCCCGATTTTGGCATTATTTTTACCAACTTTTTCTACCACTTCCAAGAAATAATCAGAAAGCTCTCGGCTACCATTTAATACATTGGCGTCATAAGCTGATAAGCCAAGTTCATTCACAAAGCGTTCTTTTCGCACGCTGGGGAGTTCTGGCATTTTGTCTTTAATGGCTTGTAAAGTTTCGTCAGAAATGATGACAGGCAAAAGGTCTGGGCAAGGGAAATAGCGATAGTCGTTCGCCTCTTCTTTGGTTCGCATTGCCCGAGTTTCGTCTTTTTCGGGGTCATACAGGCGAGTGGCTTGCACCACTTTTCCGCCGTCTTCGATGAGGTCAATTTGCCGTTCAA
>JAUNEE010000076.1 GCA_030525705.1 Moraxella sp. | reverse complement strand
ACATCGCCATTTCCCAATACTTTGTTTAATAAATCCATCACGGCAATAGACTCCGTACATCAATCGGCTGACTTTCTTTTTCGTGCGACCCTTTGGGATTGCCGTCCGTTGCCATACCTGTTACGCGGTAATAGTTATAATCAGGGTATTTGCCAGTGCCACTGATAAGCAAATGCTCTTTTTCGTACAAAAGATTTTGGCGGTTATATTCGCCAAGCTCAAAATCAGGGGTTAGCTGAATGGCGGTGGTGGGGCAAGCCTCTTCGCACATTCCACAAAACACACAGCGAGAAAAGTTGATTTGAAAAAATTCAGGATACCATCTGCCATCTTCCCTTTCTGCTTTTTGTAGTGAGATACAGCCCACAGGACAGGCGACCGCACATAGGTTACACGCCACACAGCGTTCATCGCCATCTGGGTCTCGGGTCAGCACAATTCGTCCGCGAAAACGGGGCGGCACAGGTACAGGCTGCTCTGGATACAGGATCGTATCACGGGGGCGAGTGGCATGGGAATTTACCATCCACATTGAACGGACAATACTGGCAATGCCGACTGCGGTATTTTTTAAAGTTGCAAACATTTAATTCACCATCAAAATCACAAAGGCTGTCAGCAAAAGGTTCACAAGCGTAACAGGCAAACACACTTTCCAACCAAAGTTCATCACTTGGTCATAACGTGGACGCATAAGCGAGCCACGTGCCAGCACAAACATGGTCATAAAAAACAAGGTCTTAATCATAAACCAAAACACAGGTGGCAAGAATGGAATGTCTAGGTTAAATGGTGCCAGCCAGCCACCAAAAAACAAGCACGTCATCAACGCACTAATCAGCACCACGTTGACATACTCACCGATAAAAAACATACCAAACTTCATGCCCGAGTATTCCACATGATACCCCTCGGCAAGTTCTTGCTCAGCTTCAGGCTGGTCAAAGGGGTGACGGTGCGTAACCGCCACGCCTGCCACCACAAAGCATAAAAAGCCGAAAAACTGCGGCACGACATTCCACATCTGCGTCTGCGCCATAACAATGTCACGGATATTAAACGACCCTGCCATTGCCACCACGCCCATTAACGACAAGCCTAAAAACACTTCATAACTAATGGTTTGAGCTGCCGACCGCAGTCCGCCCAAAAGCGAAAACTTGTTGGCACTTGCCCAACCGCCAAACATCACGGCATAGACCGCAAGTCCCGCCATCGCAAAGAAAAACAGCAAGCCAACATTCCAATCAGCCGCCCCCAAAGTCGGGGAAAGCGGAATAATGGCAAAGCTTGCCAATGCGGTAAACATCGCAATCGCAGGGGCAAGCGTAAACATAAATTTATCGGCAAATTTAGGCGTCCAGTCTTCTTTAAAGAAGATTTTTAACATATCCGCAAACAGCTGCAATGACCCCTGCCAGCCCACACGGTTAGGACCATAGCGGTCTTGCCACAGAGCAAGCATTCGTCTTTCATAGACAATCATTAAGGCAGCTGTCATCACCAAGCCCAGAAAAATCACCAGAGCCTGCACCACCAAAAACAAAAGTGACCACAGCTCAAAGCTCATCACCCCTGCCAAAAATTGCGGCACATCAGGAATAATACGCACAGTCGCTATCACGATACACGCTCCAAAGCCGTTACGGCAGGTTGTTTTTGTCCTATGTTAAACGCAGAAAGGCTTGCGCCTGTGATGCCTACCAGCTTGTTCATTGCTTCTTGATAGGGCGGTACAAAGTACGGTTGGCGTTCGCTTTTTTTGACGTGTGTTGGTAGCTGTGGCATGAACGGCACTTGCCCCACCACATACCCGATACAACCTTCCGCCAAATATTCCAAGGTACGCACAGGCAGCACGACACTGATGTCACCTTGACTAATCTCCAAAACATCGCCATCTTTGATTTGCCAACGCTTCGCATCGTCCACACCCACAAACCACGTCACCTCAGGCATCTGCGAGGCAACCACAGGACTTCTGTGGGCATAATCGCTACTTGCGAAAATCTGATACATCGGCACAAGATTCGCCCGACCCTCAAACACACTACCCATCGGCAAACTGCTGACACTTAGGCTATGATAGACGTGGTTGCCTTTTGGCAAATCATCGAACAGCCTGACGCCCACATCACCGCCTTTTAAGCGTCCGCCCACTTTGTCTTGGAACTTATTCCATGCTTGCGGTGAGTTCCAGCCTGCACTCCACGCAAAGGCAATGGCGGCCGCAGGCGTTTCATCACCCACATAACCCTCCATGGAATACGTCAAAGCAGTATCCTTGTCTTTGGGTTGCATGGGTTCATGCACAGAAAGTTTCGCACGCAAAGATGTCCGCCCTGAGTAACGGCGTGGCTCACGTGCCAATTTTAGACCACGGATACGATAATCACTGGCAGGTGCTGCATGGATAATACCAGAAAGTTCTGGCACTTCCACCGCCAAAAGCTCAATCAGTTCATCTAAATCCTGCCACATCGGTGCGTCATTTACCTCATGACCAATCGCCCCAAGCCACCGCCATGCGTCCTTAATGTCTGAAAGTGGCACATAATATTTTTTATCATAAGCCGCAAAGAAACGCTGTGCACGCCCCTCAGCCGATACCAGCGTACCATCACCCTCAGCAAAACTGGCAGCCGACAGCACAAGCTCAGCATGGTTATGCCAATCATAAGATTCATGATCTAGAACGATGAGCGTTTTTTCAAACAGCTGTGTTTTTTGGGCAGCACTTAGGTTCATCAGATTGTGGTGCAAAATCACCGCCACTTCGAAGTCCTTTGCCAAAACCTCTTCAATAGACAAACCCGATAACAACTCAAGCCCTGCACTGTTCGCCGCAGGTAGTACCATATACACGCCTACTTTTTGTGCATAGGCTTTATTTTCTTCTAAAAGTTTAACATCGGGGTTACGCACCACCTGTGCTTCAAGCTTAACATCAGCAGGTGTGCCATCATTTTCAGGGCGGTTCAATTTATCCGCATCGTGACTGGGTGTCTGCGTTTCTGCTGCAAGCAACTTATTATTATGCACTTCAATGTATTCACGCTCAACGTGCTTAATTTTTTCACGTTTGGCGGTGAGCATGGTCGCCACATAGCCACACGCTGCCACCACATCACTTGAGCCTAGGCTTGTACCAGAAATCACCAAAGGCTTATCCGCCATCACCAAATCATAAGCAATGTGGTGTGCCAGATACGTCATCGCCTCTTCTTCGCTTAGCTGTCCTGCACTCTTCTCTTTGGCAAAAATGGCGGTTTCATGTTCATTAATCGCCACCAACTCATCAGCAAATGTCGCAATGATATCCCCAACCATAAAGCCCAAACGTGCCACATCTTGAGGCGTTGCCACTACAGAGACTTTTGCCACATCATCAAGCTTCGTGTCACACACCGCAGTCACATAAATCGGGCTGTATGCGTCCTGCCCAATGCGTTTGACAGGTTCGGCAAGCCAATGCTCGGTACGAAGAGCGGTTGCCATTGATTTGGCTTTGTTTTTGGCGGCTTGACGCACGGACAATGCGACACGGCTGGCGGTCTGGGTCAAATCCTCACCCAAAATAAACACGCAGTCCGCTGTCTCAATCTGTGCCAAGCTCACATTATGCACATCTTCATGTCTTAACAAATTAACCGCAGAACTTACCAGTCCACGCACCGCCTGCCTTTCACCTGTGCTGTAATTATCATCGCCCACCAATCTTTTTAGGGCAAAATTACTCTCCAAACTTGCCGTGGGCGAACCAATGCCAATCGTCTTTTTGCCTTTTAAGATCTCTATCGCCTTATCCAGAGCAAAATCGGCGTTAATCTTAATGTGCTTGCCGTCCACTTTTTCGGTGGGTTGTAAGGGTCTGTCAGCACGGTTAATATAACCATAGCCAAACCGCCCTTTATCACATAGGAAATAACCATTAACATCAGGATTATAGCGGTTTTCAATACGGCGAAGTTCGCCATAACGCTCGCCTGCGGAGATGGAACAGCCAGTAGAGCACCCGTGGCAAATGCTGGGGGCGTACTGCATATCCCATTTACGGTTGTAGCGGTCGGAGTGCGTTTTGTCGGTAAATACGCCAGTTGGGCAAACTTCGGTTAAGTTGCCGCTAAATTCGCTTTCAAATTGACCGCTTTCTT
>JAUNEE010000075.1 GCA_030525705.1 Moraxella sp. | reverse complement strand
CAGGATCAAAACCTGATGCCTTACCAACTTGGCGATACCCCTGTATAGGTCGCATATTATACCATAAGATTGGTAAATTGCAAGGGTTTTTATCAATTTTTTTACAAAAACCCTTGCGGTCAGACAGTTAGGTCAAAACCGATGTTATCACACTTCCGTCACAGGAATTTTGCCAATTTTGGCTTGCCAAATCTTAGGAGCGGTGGCGTGTACTGAGACACCATTGCTGTCCACCGCCACCGTTACGGGCATATCTTTGACCGTAAATTCATAAATCGCTTCCATGCCCAAATCAGCAAAGGCGACCACTTTGGCTTCTTTAATCGCCTTAGAGACAAGATAAGCCGAACCGCCCACCGCCATCAGATACACGGCTTTGTTGTCGGCGATGGCTTCACAGGCGATTTTACCGCGTTCGGATTTACCAATCATACCAAGTAGCCCTGTTTGTTCTAGCATTTGACGGGTAAATTTGTCCATACGCGTGGCGGTCGTTGGACCTGCTGGCCCGACCACTTCGTCTCGCACAGGGTCCACAGGACCGACATAGTAGATGAGTTTGTTGGTGAAATCCACAGGTAATTGCTCGCCCTTGTCTAGCATATCCACCATTCGCTTGTGGGCAGCGTCTCGCCCTGTGTAGATTTTACCACTCAGTAACAGCACATCGCCCGTTTGCCAAGTTGCCACTTCTTCTTTTGTCAAAGTGTCCACATTGACGCGTTTGCCGTTTTCGGGGTTGTAGGTAATGTCGGGATAAACCGACAAATCAGGCGGAGTAAGTACAGCAGGACCTGAGCCGTCCAATTCAAAATGAATGTGGCGAGTGGCAGCACAGTTGGGAATCATCGCCACAGGCTTACTGGCGGCGTGGGTTGGGTAATCTAGGATTTTGACATCCAGCACGGTGGTAAGCCCACCCAAGCCTTGTGCGCCAATGCCCAGAGCATTCACTTTTTCAAAAATTTCAAGGCGAAGTTTTTCTACGGTGTTTAATTCTGCACCACTCTCGGCTTTTTCTTTTAATTTGTGAATGTCAATGTGGCTCATTAGGGATTCTTTGGCAAGGAGTGTTGCCTTTTCAGGCGTACCACCAATACCAATGCCCAGAATTCCTGGGGGACACCAGCCTGCTCCCATTGTCGGTACGGTTTTTAGCACCCAGTCTACAATGTCATCGGACGGGTTTAGCATAGCAAGCTTTGACTTGTTTTCGCTACCACCACCTTTGGCAGCACAGGTAACATCAACGGTATCGCCCGCCACGATTTCCATATGAATGACGGCAGGGGTGTTGTCTTTGGTGTTGGTGCGTTTGCCTGCTGGGTCGGCAAGCACGGACGCACGCAAGGTGTTGTCAGCATTTTTGTAGGCACGGCGAACGCCTTCGTTGACCATATCGGCAACGCTCATTGTGGCGTCCCATTTGACATTCATACCCACTTTTAAAAACACGGTGGCAATGCCCGTGTCTTGGCAAATGGGGCGATGACCTTCGGCACACATACGGCTATTGACCAAAATTTGGGTCATCGCGTCAATGGCAGCGGGGTTTTCTTCACGGGCGATGGCGTCTTTTAAAGCGACAATATAATCGGTGGGGTGATAGTAGCTGATGTATTGAAACGCGTCTGCGATGGACGAGATAAAGTCTTCTTGTTTGATGACGGTCATAAAAGTTCCTTGGCTATAAACCTTTTATCGTAAGGATAAAAGCTGTTGGCTGATTGAATGATAAAGCTATTTTAGCACTTAAATGCGAGTAGGAAAAGGGATTTTCAAGCCCTTATTTTTAAACGCACAAACCAGCCATTCACAGAACACACCCATCGGTGAAATGATATATTATAATGTATTGAATTTTAAAGATTTTTACAAAAAAATAAATTGTACTCTCCTTAAAAGCATGCTACCTTAAGCATATGAAAATCGATACAGTTGTTGATTTTCTTTCCCACCCAAAATACCCACCCCGAAAAAAGGAGTTCGATATGGTCACCATGAAAGCAATGACCTACTATGGCGAAAACGACATTCGTTTTGAAGACCGTCCAAAGCCAACCATCATTGACCCAACCGATGCCATCATCAAAATGACCAAAACCACCATTTGTGGTACTGACCTTGGTATTTGGAAAGGTAAAAACCCAGAGATTGAAGCCGTTGCCCGTGAAAAAACTGGCGAGTGGAACGGTCGTATCCTAGGACACGAAGGCATTGGCATCGTTGAAGAAGTCGGCTCTGCTGTCAAAAACTTCAAAAAAGGCGACAAAGTTATCGTCTCTTGCGTGAGCCGTTGTGGTTCGTGCGAAAACTGCCAAAAACAACTGTACTCTCATTGCCAACAAAATGGCGGTTGGATTATGGGTTATATGATTGACGGCACGCAAGCTGAGTATGTGCGTACCCCATTTGCTGATAACTCACTATACATTTTGCCCGACAACCTAAACACCGATGTGGCGGTTTTCCTATCTGACGCATTGCCAACAGGTCACGAAATCGGCGTACAATACGGCGATGTCAAACCTGGCGACACCGTTGCCATCGTGGGTGCAGGTCCTGTGGGTATGGGCTGTCTTTTGACAGGTCAGCTTTACTCGCCATCAACCATCATTATGATTGATATGGACGAAAACCGCCTAGCCATGGCAAAAGAAATGGGTGCGACCCACACCATCAACCCTGACAAAGAAGATGTGGTTGCCCGTGTGCTAGAAATCACTGGCGGTCGTGGCGTGGACTGTGCGATGGAAGCAGTGGGCTATCCTGCCACTTGGGACATTTGCCAAAAAATCGTCAAAGAAGGCGGTAACATTGCCAACGTGGGCGTACACGGCCAGCCTGTGAGCTTTGAGCTAAACAAACTGTGGATTAAAAATCTAAAAATTACCACAGGTCTCGTCAACGCCAATACTACAGGTATGTTACTTAAAGCGTGCGAATGCAGTAAATTGCCAATGGAAAAACTTGCCACGCACCACTTTAAGTTTAGCGAAATTGAAAAAGCGTACGATGTGTTCAAACACGCTGCCGAAACTAAGGCAATGAAAGTGGTAATTGAGTACTAATCGGCATTTTTTATGAAAAATAGGCGTTGTTAAAAGCAGTGCCTATTTTTATTTAACGTCAGACCATAAAAAACACCCCTTTTGTACGTAGTGTTTTTTAATCGCTCTAACAACGCCGAAGAGCTTGGCGGTATTTTAGAGACACCAAAAGCGACACCATAGGGGCATTGGGGCGAAAAAATAAGCCTTTACCCATAAAAAATAACCGCTCAAATTGGGCGGTTATTTTTTTATTGGCAATGACTACATTCCCGCTTGAATGGCAGTAAGGGCAATCGTATAAACAATATCATCTACCAAGCAGCCACGAGACAGGTCGTTTACAGGCTTGTTTAGACCTTGGAGCATAGGACCTACGGCAATGACATTGGCATTTCTTTGGACAGCCTTATACAAAGCATTGCCCACCGACAGACTTGGGAAAATAAAGACATTGGCTTGCCCTGCCACAGGCGAGTTTGGTGCTTTGGATTTTGCCACGCTTTCCACCACGGCCGCATCATATTGAAGGGGTCCATCAACCGCCAATTCTGGCTTTCTTTGACGCACAATCTCTGTGGCACTTGCGACCAAGTCCACATCCGCCCCTGCTCCAGAAGTCCCTGTTGAGTAGCTAATCATCGCCACTTTGGGGTCAAGCCCAAAGGCTTTTGCACTGTCCGCCGTTTGAATGGCGATTTCTGCAAGCTCTTCGGCGGTTGGATTGGGATTGACCGCACAGTCGGCATAGACCACAACCGATTCAGGAAGCAGCATAAAGAAACAGCTAGATACAAGGCTGTATTGTGGGGCGGTTTTAATCAGCTGGAATGCTGGGCGAATGGTGTTGGCGGTGGTGTGAATTGCTCCAGAAACCAGACCGTCCACATCGCCCATTTGCAGCATCATCGTGCCAAGCACAACGGTGTCTTGCAATTGCTCTTTTGCCCCTTGTTCGTCCAATTTGCCCTTACGGCGTTCTACCATTGGGGCGACATATTTTTCGGTCAAGGTGGTGGGGTCAATGATTTGCAAATCGCTTGGCAAGGTTAAGCCTTTTTCGTCAGCGACTTGTTGTACTTCGTCTTTTGTGGCAAGCAAGATACAATCAGCAATGCCACGAGTCTGGCAAATGATGGCAGCTTCTACCGTGCGAGGTTCTGCCCCTTCTGGTAGCACAATGCGTTTTTTGGCGTTTTGGGCTTTTTTAACCAATTCAACACGAAACGCAGAGGGCGAAATGTTCGCTTTGCGAGTGCCTTTTTTGACAAACTGGCTAATATCGCCATTGGTGGCAACTTGT
>JAUNEE010000014.1:24996-33303 GCA_030525705.1 Moraxella sp. | reverse complement strand
CGTATAACAAAGACAATCAAGAAGACAAAGAGCCACTGTTTGATATTGTGGATACTTTGACAGGTTCATTGCTTGCCTTTGCTGATATGCTCCCCGATCTTGTGCCAAACAAAGAAGCGATGCGAAATGCGACTTTGAAAGGCTATGCCACCGCCACCGATTTGGCGGATTATTTGGTGAAAAAAGGCTTACCATTCCGTGACGCTCACGAAGTGGTGGGTAAAGCCGTGGGGCTTGGCGTGGCAAAGGGTGTGGATTTGGCAGAATTGTCGCTTGATGAATTAAGGCAATTTAGCGACTTGATTGGCGATGATGTGTTTGACTGTCTGACGCTGGAAGGTTCACTAAACGCTCGTAATCATATCGGTGGCACAGCCCCACAGGCGGTGAAATTGGCGATTGCCAAAGGGCGTGAAAGAATAGAAAAATAATACTCATAAGGTACGCATCGCTAAGCCTAAGAGCAATTGGGCGTGTGATACGCACCTTACCAATCACAAATAACTAAATAGGTAAAAATATGACCGAAATATTTAACCCCAAAGCCAATCTTGTATTTTGTCGTAAATACCAAGAAAATCTACCAAAATTACCTGCTCCGCCATTTCCTAATGCCAAAGGCGAGGAAATCTTTAACACCGTCTCAAAAAAAGCATGGGACGAATGGATTGAGCTTCAGACCATGCTTATCAATGAAAAACACCTAAGCATGGTGGATAAAGAAGCCAAAAAATTCTTATCTGAGCAACGAGAGCTGTTTTTTGGCAATGGCGACTACGAACGCCCAGCAGGATTTAAACCGAAAAATTAACAACCTAAACCATTTTTTATTATTTTAAGGAGAAAAAAATGCCTTCTTTTGACGTGGTTTCTGAATTACAAACTTTCGAAGTCAAGCACGCCTGCCAAAATGCCGAAAAAGAAGTGGCGAGCCGTTTCGACTTTAAGGGCAGCGACATTAAAATCGAGCTGAACGAAAAAGCCAAAACCATCACGCTCACCGCTGACAATGAACTACAAATCGAAAACGTGTTTGGGATTTTAGAAAAAAATCTCATCAAGCGTGGCGTGGATTTACAAAGCCTAGACCCCAAAGACCCTGCCGCCAGCGGCAAGCAAATCAAACAAGTCATTGACCTAAAAGATGGGCTAGACAGCGACAGTGCCAAAAAAATCGCCAAAGCCCTAAAAGAAAGTGACTTAAAAGTCTCCGCCAGCATTCAAGGCGACAAAGTGCGTGTCACCGACAAGAAAAAAGACACGCTACAACAAGCAATGGCGTTTTTAAAAGAAAAACAGTTCGGCGTGCCGCTACAGTTTAACAACTTTAAAGACTAAGCCCGCCCCAGCCAAACAAAAAACCGCCCCTCTTAGGCGGTTTTTTTAGGTGCTGATGTCATAGCCCTGCTTTTTGGAGCAACGCCCCAAGACTGCCTACTCTTTGGACGCCTTTTTCGGTCTCAGGCTTGGCGGTTCTTGGTTTTTGTCCGTCTTTGGGCTTTTTACGGGCAGGCTTATCGAACTTTTTATCAGACTTTTTCTCAAAGCGTTTTTCGCTGCGTTTATCTGACGGATTCTCTGCTTTTTCTGCGCCTTTTTGGGTGTCTTTGGCTTCTTTTTTCATGCTAAAGCCAATGCGTCCTCGTGCCTCATCGACACTAATCACCCGTACTTTCACGATGTCATACGGCTTAACAAAGTCGCTTGGATTCTCGACAAAACCGTCCGACAGCTCAGAAATATGCACAAGCCCGTCTTGATGCACGCCCACGTCCACAAAGCAGCCAAAGGCGGTGACGTTGGTGACCACGCCCTCAAGCTCCATGCCAATCGCCAAGTCTTTTACGCTGTTCACGTCCTCACGAAACTTGGCGGTGACAAAGCTGCCACGAGGGTCATGCTGTGCCTTGGCAAGCTCATTTAACGCCAACGCCTCCACACTCAAAGGCGAAAAAGACGCAAGCAATGGGGCGATTTTTTCTGGATTGCCGATGACGTCTTTTACTTCTAAGGCGTTTTTGTTTAGGAGCTGATACACCAGCTCGTAGTTTTCAGGGTGAACGCCCGTTCTGTCCAGAGGCTCACTGCCTGACTTAATGCGTAAAAAGCCCGCTGCTTGTAAAAACGTCTTCTCGCCCAAGCGTGGCACGGCTTTTAGCTCATCACGGCTGGTGAACGCCCCATGGTTACTGCGGTAATTCACGATTTGCTCAGCCACGTTTTTACTTAAGCCCGCAATGTGGCTTAGAATGCTCGGGCTTGCGGTATTCACGTCCACGCCCACCGCATTCACACAGTCAGCGGTGACGTTATCAAGGCTGGTCTCAAGCTCGCTTTGGTTCACGTCATGCTGATACTGCCCCACACCGATGGCTTTTGGCTCGACTTTCACAAGCTCAGACAAAGGGTCTTGTAGGCGTCTGGCAATGGACACCGCCCCACGCACAGACACATCAAGCTCAGACAGCTCATGACTGGCAAGCTCACTGGCTGAGTACACAGACGCCCCCGCCTCACTAATCACAAGGGCGGTAGCAGGCAGAGCGTTTTCTTTAATGACGTCTTTTACCAGCGTTTCTGTCTCACGGCTGGCGGTGCCGTTGCCGATGGCAACCAATGCCACAGCGTGCGTTTTTATCAGCTCGCAGATGGCGGCTCTGGCTTCTTCCACCTTATTATCTGGGGCAAAAGGATACACTGTCTTCGTGGCAAGCACCTTGCCCGTCTCATCAATCACCGCCATTTTTACCCCATGGCGAATCCCAGGGTCAACGCCCAAAATCACCTTTTGACCTGCAGGCGCTGCCATGAGCAGATGCTGTAGATTTTTGGCAAAAATATCAATGGCATCACGCTCAGCCCGCAGTCGATGTTCTGTCAAAAGCCGATGCTCAATCTGCGGACGCCATTTTTCTACCCAAAGACGCTTCACCAGACTTGCCAAAAACTCTGCCTGCTCACCGCTGGCAGCCGCCAAAAGCTCCGCTTTCATCATCTCAACAAACGGTTCATCTTCGCCCAGAACCTTGATGGCAAGGACGTTTTGCTGACGCCCACGCAGCATCGCAAGCAAGCGGTGGCTTGAGAGCTTGGCAAAAGGTTCAACGTGGTCGAAATAATCCTTGAATTTTTCACCAACCTCACGTTTTTCTTCACTCACTAAAAACGCATGAACGCTGGCGGCGGCATTAAAGCCTGCTCGCACTTTGTCTAGCAGGGCAAGCTTGGTCGCCCACTCGTCTAGGATAATCGCCCCCACGCCCTCAAGCTGCAACGCCTCTGTGCTATAATCCACCGAGAAAGTCTCCCCCGTCTCGTCCGTGACTTCACTGACAGGGGTGTAGGTGCTTAATGCCTCGCTTAGGTTTTTCCCCTCTAAAATCGCCAACGCCGCTGGCAACAGCCCCGCAAGCTTCGCCTTAGCGGACAAAGAGCGGCGGCGTGGACGGTAAGGTGCGTACACTTCCTCAAGCTCAAGCTTAGAGCCTGCCGCATGAATGCGTGCGGTCAGCTCGTCTGTTAGGTTGCCTTGGGCGTGAAGCAGCTCTAGGATTTTTTTACGGCGCTCTGCCAAATCCCGCTCTAAAATCAACCCCCTTTCAAGCGTCCGCAGCTGCTCATCATCTAACCCGCCCGTCTTGTCTTTACGGTAACGGGCGATGAAAGGCACGCTTTGTCCATCGTCATATAACTCAGCAAAACTTTGAACTTGGGCTTGTTTGATGTTCAAGGTATGTGCAAGCTTGGCATAAATGGCGGCGTGCTGCTCGGGGCTTAGGGTGTCGTTGGTGTCCATAAAAACCTTGGAATGCTGGCTAAAATTTGACGTAAAATCTTGCAAGAAACGCAACATTTTACACGATAAAATTGCCCTATTATACCAAAAACCACCCGAAGCGAAAAGCCCAAGAAAAAACCACCCACAACCCCACTCACAAAAAATCACAAACTTTCCCTGCCAAAGTTTTGTTAACTTTGATAAGATATGAAAAACCGTGATAAAAAGCGTGCCAAATGCTGTGCAATGTTGTACACTATACAACAACCTGCGTCCTTGCACGCAAAAACAACGAAAAAGGAAACGCCATGACCGACACCGACAACAGCACCCCGCAACGCATTTTAGTGGTTGATGATGACGCACGGTTGCGTGGGCTTTTACAGCGTTTTTTAGAAGAAGACGGCTTCACCGTGCGTGCATGCCATGACGGCAAGCAAATGGACAAGCTCATGCAAAGAGAGCTGTTCTCGCTCATCGTGCTTGACCTTATGCTCCCTGATGAAGATGGCATTAGCATCTGTAAGCGTCTGCGTGAATCTGGCGTGGACACCCCCATCATCATGCTCACCGCAAAAGGCTCGGAGGCTGACCGCATTTTAGGGCTCGAGGCAGGGGCGGACGACTACCTACCAAAACCCTTTAACCCAAAAGAACTCTTAGCTCGCATAAAAGCCGTACTTCGCCGTCAAAGCAGAGAACTGCCTGGTGCGCCCAGCCAGCAGCTTGAGGTAGTAGGCTTTGGCTCGTGGACGCTTGACCTATCCACCCGCACCCTAAAGCGTGATGGCAATATCGTCACGCTCACTACGGGGGAATTTAGCGTCCTAAAAGCCCTCGTTCAGCACCCCAGAGAGCCTTTGACCCGTGACAAACTCATGAATCTGGCACGGGGGCGTGAATGGGGGGCGATGGAGCGTTCCATCGATGTGCAGGTGTCTCGCCTACGCCGCCTGATCGAAGACAACCCCTCCCAAGCCCGCTATATTCAGACCGTGTGGGGCGTAGGCTACGTCTTTGTGCCTGATGGGGCGGAAAGTTAAATCCAAACCTAAAGTAGCTCAGTCTGCACTGGGCTATTTTTTATTGTTTATAAAAAAATAAAAAGCTTTTCGCTCATTGTGGCGTTGTTTTAAAAAAAAGATTGTTATAATACGCATTTTTGCCAAAACTAATATATTTTGTTTTTGCTGTTTAATTTTATTTTAGCGAGTATTTCACTCAAAACGCTCCCACCAAGCCCAAAACACACCACACAATCGCCATGAAAAAACTCAACCCTTTTGCCAAAACCGTCCTAGCCGCCTCCATCGCCCTTATCATCACCACCCCGACCCACGCCTCCATCGTGCGTGGCGACATTGACTACCAAAATTTTCGGGATTTTGCCGAAAATAAGGGGCAATTTGGGCTTGATGCAACCAATGTTGAGATTGCCGACAAAAATGGACAGGTTGTAGGGAGGGTCTTAGAAGACATTCCCATGATAGATTTTGCCGTCACTTCTCGTGGCAATGGCGTAGCAACTTTGGTGGATACTCAATACATTGCTAGCGTGCAGCATAATCGTGGCTATCAAGGCGTACAATTTGGCGACCATAGCAATGCCAACCCCGACAGCCATCATTACGATTATCAAATTACCAATCGGCATAATGCCGCTCCAGGCACTGAAATCAGTAACTGGCATCGTGATGATTATCACACCCCACGCTTGCACAAATTGGTTACCGAAGTTGCCCCAATTCCCGCTTCGGACGAAACACACATTAGCGGTTTTACCGATAAAGAAAAATATACCGCCTTTGTGCGTGCAGGGTCAGGCACACAAGAAGTGGTAGACCAAAAAGGCGATGCAGCTCGCCGATTGTCTGGAGCCTATCAATATATGACAGGCGGCGAAATGCTCGGTTCGCCAAGTGTGTACAATCAAGCCAATATTCCTGGTAATACCCCAGATACAATCCTGCGGTTTGGCGGGCCAAATGCTTTGTTTGATGAAGTTCTAGGCTCATCACAAAGAAGTGGCGACAGCGGCTCTGGCGTCTTTGCTTATGACAGCAAGGCAGGGCGTTGGGTCTATGTAGCATCGGGACAATCGGGCTCACCAAGCAATATTTTTGTCATCTCCCATCTGGGTTTACTGGACAAAAACAAACAACTCTCCATCGCAGGTGATGTCATTGCCAATGGGCAAACTTTGGCGTGGACACCGAACGGCAACACCAGTACGCTTAGCACCAATGGGCAAACGCTTTTGAGTGTTGGGCTTGCCGATGAGGGTCTTGCCGAACGAGAGGGCATTAACAATGGACATTGGTTTCGCCCACGCCAAGACCACGGCAAAACCTTTACGGTAATGGGCGAAAACAACCTTATCCAGCTTACCGATAATATCAATCAAGGCTCTGGGGCAATTTATTTTAAAGGCGATACCACCGTTGAAGGGGTTAAAGCTGGCACAACTTGGCTTGGGGCGGGCGTGTCCATTGACAAAGACAAAACCGTCACTTGGCGGGTGCATAATCCTGACAAAGACCGTCTATCTAAAATTGGTGAAGGCACGCTTTTGGTACAAGGCACGGGACTAAACTTAGGTTCTATTAGCGTAGGCGATGGCAAAGTGATTCTTGACCAGCAAGCCGATAGTGCTGGCAATAAACAAGCCTTTAACGAAGTGGGCATTGTCAGTGGGCGTGGTACAGTCGTTTTAAACAGCAAAGACCAAGTCAATCCCGATAACATTTATTTTGGGTTTCGGGGCGGACGCCTTGATGTGAATGGCAATGATTTGTCATTTAATCGTATTCAAAATGCCGACAGCGGAGCCAGAATCGTCAATCACAATACCCATCAAGCCGCCACTATTACAGTGGGCAAACAACCAACACTTCCGACTTTGACCGCAGCTGACATTGACTGGGTAACAGGCAGAAGCAGGCTTGGCAATATTCATATGAATGTTTATCCAGATGGCTATGTGGATTATTATGTGCTGAGAGATGGCGGTACACTCAATCACTTTTTGCCCAGCAAAGGACAAAGTAACAATGCGTGGGAACTGTTAAGTAGCAACAACAAAGAAGAAGCCGAACGCATTTACCTAGCAAGAGAAAACGCCAAGCGTACACCGACAGCAAACAAAGATGCCTTCTCAGGATTTCTAGGTGAAACAGATGGCGACAAACCCAATGGTACATTAAATTTTGTTTACAACCCTATCCCAAGCGATGATGTGTATTTGTTAAATGGTGGCACCAATTTAAATGGTCATTTAACCGCAAACAATGGTCATTTGATTTTGTCAGGCAGACCAACCCCTCACGCTTATGATTTTATTGAGAAAAAAGAAGTCATCCGTGAAGGCGACTGGCAAAATCGCAGTTTTAAAGCCACGACTTTTAAAGTCAATCAAGATGGTAAAATCACTATCGGACGCAATGTCTCACAAGTCATTGGCGATTTTGTAGCGACTGGCAATGGACAAATCCAAGCAGGCTTTACCCAAAATAAGTCGGACGTGTGCTTGCGTTCTGACCGTACTGGAGCGGTCACTTGTGATACGCCAACTTTGAGCGACAAGGATTTGGCAAGCTGGGAGCGAACCCTTATCGCAGGGCGTGTCAATTTGGCGGACCAATCTAGCTTTACGGTGGGCAGTAAGGGGCATTTTGTCGGTACGATGGCAAGCACCGATGACAGCACAGCAGTACTTGACAAAGATGCCATTTGGACAATGACAGGCGAAAGCAATGTCAATCGCTTGGCGGTGGACAATGCAACCATTAACCTAAATGCTAATTTTGACCAAGGGCAAAGCACGCAATATAACCGCTTGAATATTGGTGAATTATCAGGACAAGGGACATTTAATTATCTGACCGATATTGGGCAACTTGTGTCCGATAAAGTCGTGGTGGGCATTGCCAGTGGTGATTTTAAACTTAATGTCAAAAACACAGGGGCTGAGCCGACACACAATGACCGCTTGATTTTATTGACCGCCGAACAGGAAAGGGATTTTAAAGTCGCCCTTGCTAACCCTGATGAACGGGTGGACATTGGGGCATATCGTTATGAGTTGATTAAAGGCGAACAAGTTTATCAGTTATATAGCCCGAAAATTGAACAAGAGTTTTTGGAGCGGGAGCGTTTAGAAAAAGAACGCTTGGAAGCCGAAAAACGAGCAGAAGCTGAACGCTTAGAGCGTGAAAGAATTGAAGCGGAGCGTCAGGCGGAATTGGCTCGTTTGGAAGCCGCTCGTTTAGAAGCTGAACGCTTAGAGGCTGAACGTCAGGCGGAGCTTGCAAGACAAGAAGCGGAGCGTCAAGCTGAGCTAGCACGTCAGGAAGCAGCTCGCTTAGAAGCTGAACATCAAGCGGAACTTGCAAGACAGGAAGCGGAGCGTTTGGAAGCCGCTCGCTTAGAAGCTGAGAGACAAGCTGAGCTAGCACGTCAGGAAGCAGCTCGTTTGGAAGCTGAACGCCTTGAAACAGAGAGACAGGCAGAGCTTGCGAAGCAACAAGCTG
>JAUNEE010000014.1:0-24896 GCA_030525705.1 Moraxella sp. | reverse complement strand
AAGACAGGAAGCGGAGCGTTTGGAAGCCGCTCGCTTAGAAGCTGAACGCCTTGAAGCAGAAAGACAGGCTGAGCTTGCAAGACAGGAAGCTGAAGAAGCAGCTCGCTTAGAAGCTGAACGTCAAGCAGAACTTGCAAGACAGGAAGCTGAAAGAATTGAAGCCGAAAGACAGGCAGAGCTAGCACGTCAGGAAGCAGCTCGCTTAGAAGCGGAGCGTCAAGCGGAACTTGCAAGACAGGAAGCGGCTCGTTTGGAAGCGGAGCGTCAGGCAGAGCTTGCAAAGCAAGAAGCTGAACATCAAGCGGAACTTGCAAGACAGGAAGCGGAGCGTTTGGAAGCCGCTCGCTTAGAAGCTGAACGCCTTGAAACAGAGAGACAGGCAGAGCTTGCGAAGCAACAAGCTGAAGAAGCGGCTCGTCAAGAAGCGGAGCGTCAAGCGGAACTTGCAAGACAGGAAGCAGCTCGTTTAGAAGCGGAGCGTCAGGCGGAGCTAGCACGTTTAGAGCGTGAGCATTTGGAAGCTGAACGCCTTGAAACAGAGAGACAGGCAGAGCTTGCGAAGCAAGAAGCTGAACATCAAGCGGAACTTGCAAGACAGGAAGCGGAGCGTTTGGAAGCCGCTCGCTTAGAAGCTGAACGCCTTGAAGCAGAAAGACAGGCTGAGCTTGCAAGACAGGAAGCTGAAGAAGCAGCTCGCTTAGAAGCTGAACGTCAAGCAGAACTTGCAAGACAGGAAGCTGAAAGAATTGAAGCCGAAAGACAGGCAGAGCTAGCACGTCAGGAAGCAGCTCGCTTAGAAGCGGAGCGTCAAGCGGAACTTGCAAGACAGGAAGCGGCTCGTTTGGAGGCTGAACGTCAGGCGGAATTGGCGAAGCAAGAAGCGTCTCGTTTAGAAGCTGAAAGACAGGCGGAACTTGCAAGACAGGAAGCGGAGCGTCTTGCCCGTGAACAAGCACAGAAAAACCAAGCCGACTACATTAGCCGTTACACCAACGCAGGACTGTCAGAGATTGCGGGGGCAGCACACACCTTGTCACAGATTAACCGTGGTCTAAACAGTCACATTTTGGCGGACGACACGCCGAACGTCTGGGTCAACACCCAAATCAGCGACAACACCCACCAGTCTACGCTGTATCGCCCGTTTGATAAGGCGGACACCTTGGTGCAAGTCGGCATTCAAGAAGGCTTTGATAATACGCACGGTCGCCTGCACCTTGGGGCGGTGCATTCTCGCCATGACAGCAAACAAAGCTATGCCGACCACATCACAAACGAGCAAGACACCCACACCCTCTCCGTCTTCGCCAAACAAAAATTCCAAAACGGCGTCTTTTTGGCGGGGGACATGAGTGCAGGGGTCATAAACAGCACCTTAAGCTCACAAGGCGAGGACATCGCCCTAAAACGTAAAGTAGCAAGTGCTGGCATTCACGCAGGCAAGGCATTCACCACCTCCGTGGTAGACATCGAACCCTCTGTCAGCGTGCGTTATGACCGCCTGTCAGACGAAAACTACACCCTAAACCAAGCCGTCATCGAAAGTGATGACATTGGCATTGTCAGTTATCGAGCAGGTCTAAAATTAAGCAAGGAATTTCATACCGCGGGCGGTAGTGCCATTAGACCGTTCGTGGCGAGCGAATGGACGGATAGCAGCAGCGAAACCACGCTTATGGTGAACCAGCACCACTTCACCCAAGCCTTCGAGCGTACCACCTCGCACGCACTTGGGCTAGAAGTGGACAAGGACACTTGGAAAATCCGCATTTCTGGCAGTCACATCGACAGCAGCGAAAGCGAGGAGCAGACAGAAGCCGCTGTAAGCATTGGCTTCCGCTGGTAACCCAAAAAAAACACCGAGCGTTTGGCTGGGTGTTTTTTTATTAGAACAAAAAAGACGTTAGAATAAAGAAAGTGGCTGGGGATTAAAAAAATCAAAGTCCATTTGCCCGTCTGTCTGCAAGGCTTTTTCTTGGGCGAGTTTTTCCAGTTTTTTTCGCCGTGCCTGCACAAGGCGTAGCACGTCCCGCTTTTGGTCACGGCTCATATTATGCCACCACAGCCGCTCCTCTCTACGCCTAAGACAGCCAAAACAGTAGCCCTTGGCGTTACTTTGGCAGACGCCGATACACGGATTTTCTACATCGAACAGTTCAAATTGGGTCATTCATCAAACACTTTTAGATTGCAAGTGACAAAACACCATGGCGGTCATAATGGCGTCATTTAAGGCGTCATGGGCAGGCAGCCTTGGGATAGAAAACGCCGCCAAAAGCTCATTTAAATGCTTTCTTTCGACAGGCGCATCTAGCCCGCCATAAGCCTTTTGGGCGATTTTTTGTTCCATGAGACTAACGTCCAAGCAAGGATTTTTCAGCGGCACGCCCAAAAACGGACGCACCTGCTCATTTAAAAACGCCACATCTAGCTTGGTACAAAAACCCACAATCGGACGACTGCCAATAAACGCCAAGAGCGTCCCCAGCATGGTCTCATAATCCACGCCATTTTCCACGTCCACAGGTCTTAACCCATGCACCGTAATGCTCTCATAGCTTGGCATGACGGGCGGTCTACAAACCAAAGACAAACTGTTTTTCGTGTCAATCTCAAAGACGCCCCCCACCTGCATAATCCTGACCGCCCCCACGCTTAAAATGTGGTCGCTTTTCGGGTTTAATCCCGTCATCTCCAAGTCCAAACTCACCCATTCGCCCTTGGGGGGTGGGTCGTACAAATGGGCAAATTCAGGACGTTTTAGGGCATGCTTTTCACGCTGTGCCGAGCCAAGCCACGTCTTTAAAAAAGATAACATATGCCCCCTAGAACATATCCAAGCGATAATGACGCACCAAAAACCCCTTAAAGGACTTGACAATGGCTAAAGACTGTTTTAACAAATCCTTATCCAAGGCCGACAGACGGTTCGGGTTTACTTTTCTAGCGGATTTGTCTTTTTCTTCCAAGGAAACAGACAGCCGTTTTGCCAGAAAAAACGCCAACGCCTCTATGAGATTTTGGGCGGTGTCTTTATCCATCACCCCTTTCTCTGACAGGCTTTGCAGGCGGTCTTTGGTGCTAGATGCCATCACCCCATGCTCCAGCGACAAAGCACGCACGCCATGCACAATGGGGAAAATCCCCGCTTTTTTTAGGTCAATGTCGCTATCATGACCGCCGGTGAATTTTTGCCAAAAACTATGCCCGTCCCCGAACAAAATCGCCGCCTTAGCAAAACGATTCACAAAACCACTCTCACCTTGACGAATGCTTGCGTGCAAATGTTCCACCAACGCCAAAAACAGCGTCTCATCGCCACACACCACCGCCCCGTCCATCAGTACAGACAGCCACATCATCGGCTCGCCTGCTCCTTTTTTTACCCAGTCATCTACCTGCATTTTAAAGTCGGACAAAGTCAGCCGCCAACGTGGCTCTTTCATCATAATCCCGCCCGTGCAGTACGGATAGCCGAGCGTATCCAAGGCGTCATTGAATTTTTCAGCAAACACGGGCAAATCAGAGTGCGTATAGCCATCTTTAATGATGAGGGCGTTGTCTTGGTCGGTACGCATGATTTGCTCGCCTCGCCCCTCAGACCCCATGACAATGACGCAGGTGTTTTCTTGAACCTCAGGTGGGGTTATCATACACCAAAGTTTTTCAAAGACGTGCAGGTTTAGGCTTTGTACCATGCGGCTAATAACGTAGGTCTTCGTGCCATTTTGGTACTGATTTCTGATGAATTTACCAATCATCGCCACCGCCACGCCAAGCTCATCCAAATCACCCGCCTGCTCAATCCTAGCAACAATCAACTCAGAATGATGTGCCAAATAGCCCAAAAGCTCGCTTTGTCCCAGCACCCCCGTCACCTCGCCATTTTCATAAATCGGCAAACGGTGAATCTTATGCCCAAGCATAAGCAAGAGGGCGTCACTGACATCGGTATCGGGCGTGATACTTTTTAAATCAAAACAACTATATGCTTTCACGGCGGTGGCATACAAATCCACCTCATCACCGATGGCACGGCAGACGTCCGCTTGGGTAAACATACCCACACTATCGCCCTCTTTGACCAAAACGTGCTTGGCTTTCACACGGTTCATCTGCACCACCGCAGAAAACACGCTGTCAGATGCCGCCACGAAAACGGGCGGCTTAATGTGTTCTGTCAGTTCTTTTACCGCACTGTGCAAAAGATTCTGCCCCATTTGTCCTGATTGGCGTAGATTTCTAGTATTTACCCGCTCTGACAAATCCGCAAACAGCAAATTCTTTAAGGTGGCGTTTTTTTCAACCACCTGTGCCAGCACCGCCCCATCTACCCTAAGCAGGAGCGTTTGCTCGCTTGGGGTAAAAGTGGTCACCGCCTTGGTGTCGAACCAGTCTTGGGCGTGCAGCCCTGACACCAACTCATCGCCTGACGTTTCTTTGACCTTGCCTTTTAAAATCACAAAAAAATCCCCACGCCATTCTGTCGGCACGGTGACATCTTTGTCCAGATAAACCACGCGGCTGTGGGCGGATAGCGTCTGTCTTTCTGCGGCGCTTAGCACATCAAAAGGTGGGGAGAATAGATAGTTTTCCATAACTTGCCTTGCGTTGGTCTTGTTTTTATCATCTTATCAAAAAGCCGTGCATTTCGCCATGAAAATTTCAGCCAGCCCCTAAAATCCACACAACGCCATAAAATATAGTCAATTCTATTCAAAACCAGACAAAGGTTTTTCGTTCGTGGTGAGCTTGTCGAACCATAACGGAAATCCGCCCTCAGGCAAGCTCAGGGCGAACGGTTTTGCTGTATAGTTTTGATACGAATTAAGTATAACAAATCCCACCCCCAGACCCACCCAGCCACGCTGTTACACCTAAAAAAAGAAAAGCCCGTGCGAACACAGGCTTTTTTCAATCTAAGGCTTATTTGATTTTCGCACGGTATTTGACCACCGCCGTCCCGCCAATACCCACATCTTCTAAATCCCAACGCAAGGCTTTATACATCGATAGTGGCACATCTTGTACTACGCCACCCATGTTCGCTCTTAATGGCATACGCCCAAAGCGTGTGCCGTCCACCGTAGCAAATGCCCCCATAGGTTCTACCCCACCTAAAAACTCCACGCCTTGGGGAATTTCTAACAAGGCATTCATCGAGCGAATGCGGTCGCTTGAGTGATTGGTGAAATAGGCGTGATATTCCACCACATCACCTGCACGCACGCTCACGCCTTGGGTGACAGGCACTAGGGTTTCTTGTCCGCCGACATTTTGTACCAAAAAGGCGGTCACCACTTGTCCGACAGAAGACGCACTGTTTGCTGTGGCAACTTGGGGCGTGGCGTCAGGATTTGGCAGCATGGCAAAAGCGCTGCTACTTAAAATCAAAGCCAGTAGGGCAGAAAGTTTTACAAAAGAAGTCATAATCACTCACTTAGTTTGGTTAGCGTAGGTTGGGTTTAATATCCTGTGCTGGGTCGTCCATAAAACCACGGCACTAAAAGCCCATCATACCACAAAGCAAGCCACAATGGCGTGTTTGGCTGTTGTGTTATGGTAAATTTTTCCTTAAAAAAAGCTTGGTTTTTTTAAAAAAGTTTGCTATTGTTGACTTTAGCAAACAAAAATTTTAAATGCAAGCTTGCTTTAGACATAAAAAGACACGAACAACCGCCAAGCTCACCGAAGAGGTCGCCATGACAACCACCGAAAAGCACAACAACCCTGTACATTGGTTTCGTAATTCTGCTCCTTATATTAACACCCACCGAGGCAAAACCTTTGTGATTATGTTCGGTGGCGAGGCGGTTTTACACCCGAATTTTAGCTCGCTCATTCATGACTTTGCTTTACTACACAGCCTTGGCATTCGCTTGGTGCTGGTGCATGGCGCTAGACCGCAAGTCTCCACCGCCCTAAAAAATGCAGGCATTGAAAGTCAGATTGTCAATGACGTGCGTATCACCACGCATGACGCCATGCCTCACATTTTGCAGGCGGTCGGGGCGATTCGCTTGCAGATTGAGGCACAGCTGTCCATGGGGCTTGCTAACTCGCCCATGTATGGTGCCAGAATTGACGCCGTCAGCGGTAACTTCGTCATCGCCCGTCCATATGGCGTGCGTGAGGGCGTGGATTATCAAATGACAGGTGAGGTGCGGTCGGTGGACATTGACGCCATAAAAAACAACCTACTGCACCACCATGTCGTTATCCTAGGACCGACAGGCTTTTCTGCCACAGGCGAGATTTTCAATACCGTTGCCGAAGAAGTCGCTTTGCACACCGCCATCGCCCTAAAAGCCGACAAACTCATTTTCTTGGGCGAAACCACGGGCGTGGACGACAACGGACGCTTATTACGAGAAATGATTCCGAACGAAGTTGACCGCTTTTTAAGGGACAAAGATTTATCACTTGAGATTAACACTTTCTTGAAGTGTGCCGCCGCCGCCTGTAAAAATGGCGTACACCGCACTCACCTTTTGTCCTATGCTCATGATGGGGCATTGATTGAGGAGCTGTTCACCCGTGATGGCTCAGGCACGCTCATCAGTCATGACCCTTATGAAGAAATTAGGAAAGCCACTTTTGATGACATTGTCGGTTTGCTAGAACTGTTAGAACCTTTAGAAGCCCAAGGCATCTTGGTAAAACGGGGCAAAGAACGCCTAGAGCAAGACCTTGAGTGCTACACCGTCATCGAGCGTGATGGCATGATTTTAGGCTGTGGGGCGTTATATCCTTTAGATGACAAATCCGCCGAGATTGCAAGCCTTGCCATTCACCCAGACTACCGCTCGGGCAGCCGTGGCTCTGACCTGTTAATGTTCCTAGAACAGCAAGCAAGAAGCCAAGGACTGTACACCGTCTTTGCTTTGACCACACGCACCATTCACTGGTTCTTAGAGCATGGCTTTTTTGAGACCACTGTGGAGGCACTACCCCCTGCACGCCAAGAACGCTACCACAACGGCAGAAACTCAAAAGTCCTCCAAAAACAACTCTAAAAATCAAATCTCTCACGCACTTGGGGAGATTTTTATAAAAATAAAAAGAAAACAGCCCATAAATGTGGCTGTTTTCTTTTTGGTAAACTTAAAAAGCTTAAGCTTAATGACCGCTGGCGCCTTGCTGCTGCATGGATTCCATTAGCTGTTTCATTTGAGCTTCTTGGTCGGCTTGAGATTTTTCCATCGCAGCTTTGGCGGTAGCTTCATCTAAAAGCTCCACGGTGAAAATCAGCGTGCTGTTTGGCTCAATGTCAGGATTACCCGCTTCGCCGTACGCCAAATCCGAAGGAATATAAAACTCATACTTCGCACCCGGTTTCATAAGCTGCAGACCCTCAGTCCAGCCTGGAATGACTTGATTTAATGGGAACACGGCAGGCTCTTTACGCTCATACGAGCTATCAAATACCTTGCCATCAATCAGCTTGCCCTCATAGTTCACCGCCACCACATCATCGGCTTTTGGTGACTCGCCTGCACCCTCGGTGATGACTTTATACTGCAAGCCTGAAGCGGTCGTTTTCACGCCTTCTTTTTTGGCATTCTCAGCCAAGAACGCCTCGCCAGCGGCTTTATTTGCCACGGCTTTTTCTTCCATTTTCTTGACCATTTCTTCTTGTTTGCGGGTCATGTAAGCTTGCATGACGGTACGCATTTGCTCTTCTGTTAGAGCAGGGTCTTTGCCGTCATAAGCGTCTTTGATGCCTTGGTTGAACGCCGCCAAATCAAGGTCGTCCGCCACTTCTTTTAGGTTACGACCCATATCAAAGCCTGCTGCATAGCCTGCTTTTTGGACTTCAGTAGATTGCTCGGTGATGGTGGCAGTGGTGGCTTTTGCGGTGCTATTGGCACTGCTGTTACAGCCTGTCAAAACCAAAGCAGCAGCCAATGCAGATACAATAAATTGACGTTTCATAAAATACTCATCTTTTTTAAAAGTAAACAAGCAGACGGGGATTTTTAGGATAAAGTGACAAAATTTAGCGACAAACCGCCAAAACACCCAAAAATGACAACCGCCCAATAAATAACGCCTAATAATAACAAATATCCTCGGTGAACGCCATGTATTTTGTAAAAAAACACTTTTTTTCTGTACAAATACTGTCAAAATTCTAAATAGTTTATTATCATAAGCACGCTTTTTTCACTTTTTGTTTTTTAAAAGGCATAATTATTGCAGCCATTTAGCCGTCTCTGTGCAAATGAGCAACACTTTGTACAGTCATTCACTTATTATTAAGGAGCAATCATGCAACCGCATCCTTTTGCTATTTTAAATCACTATATGGCAAGCCCCGTCGGCTCTGCCATCGGTGCGATTTTAATTTTTTTAGTGGGGTATTTTGCCGCCTTGTTTTTGGCGTCTTTGTCTAAAAAAGCCCTAACCAAAATCAACCTAAACCAAAAAATGAGCAGCCAAACGGGCAAAAACTACGACTTACACAGTCTGCTAAGCAAGCTTGTGTTCTGGTTCGTGTTCATCGCCGCCATCGGTGCTGCCCTAAACCAGCTGAACCTAAACGCCATCTCAGCCCCGTTCGCCAACATGGTGAACCAAGTGCTAATGTTCTTGCCAAATCTTCTGGCAGCAGTTGCTGTGGGCGTGATTGGTTGGGTGGTTGCGACGGTCGCAAAAAACACCACGCTTGCCGCCTTGAACAAAACTTCACTGGACGAGAAACTTGCCGCTGAAGCGGACGTGAAGCCGATGAGCAGCACGCTGGCAGACGTGGTGTACTGGTTGATTTTGCTTGTGGTTCTAACCATGGTGCTAGGTCGCCTTGGTTTGCACGGCTTGTTTACCCCGCTAACCAACATGATTGACAAGATTTTCGACTTCTTACCGAACATCTTCATCGCTGGCGTGATTTTCTTCATTGGTTATGTGGTCGCAAAAATTATCAAAGGACTTGCCACCAACGTGGTGCGTTCATTGAACATTCAAGCCCTTGCCAGCCGTGCAGGCATCAGCGAACAAAACAGCCTACCGAACATCGCAGGCTCTTTGGCGTTTTTGGTGATTATCATTCCTTTCACCATTGCCGCCCTAGACGCCCTAAAAGTGGAGGCCATCTCTCGCCCTGCTACGCAAATGCTTGAGAAAATCCTGACTGCCTTGCCGAATGTCTTTACTGCGGTTGCCATTCTTGCCATCACTTATTTCGTGGTGCGCATGGTGGCAAACATCGTCAAAGGCTTGCTTGAAAACACACAAGTGGACGCATTGCCTGCCAAGCTTGGTATGCAAGACGCCCTAGGCACCCAAAAAGTTTCAGGCTTGGTGGCGTGCGGCATCCTATTTTTCGCCATGCTGTTCGCTTCTGTTGCGGCGGCGGATTTGCTCGGCTTCACCCAAATTAGCGAAATCATCACCTTGTTCATTGAATTCGGTGGTCAGATTATCCTAGGTGCGGTGATTTTGTTCATCGGCTTTTGGTTGGCGGGCGTAGTGGCAGGTGTCATCGAGCGTTCTGAGCAAGGCTCTCGCTTTCTTGCGAACATCGTGCGTACGCTTATCATCGGTCTTGTGCTTGCCATGGGTCTAAAAGCCATGGGTATCGCCGACTCGATTGTTAACCTTGCCTTCGGTCTAACCTTGGGTGCGGTAGCCGTTGCCTTTGCCTTGGCGTTCGGCTTGGGTGGTCGTGACGCAGCAGCACGTTATCTTGCTCGTGTACAAGACAAACTAGAAGCCGAAAGCGACAACAAGCTTATCTTGCCAAAAGCAGAAAAGCCGCTAGATAGCACATTTGATAGCCGTGATTTAGAAGGTTAATTCACGCTCTCATAAAAAAATCCAAGCCTCGTGCTTGGATTTTTTTTGGGGCTGACGTAGATTAGCAACTATGCTATACTACAAATATGAAGATAACTCGTTGTAAACTAAGTAAAAAAATACAACTCAAACTGCTTGAATTTTTCGTTGCAGAAGTTACCGCCAGAACATCGGCAGATTTGCTTAGCATTCAGTACAATACAGCCATATTATTTTACCACAAAATCAGACTTGTGATAGAATATCATTTAGCCGAAGAAGCCAATCAATTATTTGATGGTGAGATTGAGTTAGATGAGAGTTGCTTTGGTGGTATTCGCAAAGGTAAACGTGGGCGTGGTGCAGGTGGCAAAACTGCGGTGTTTGGTCTTTTAAAGCGTAATGGTAAAGTTTATACCGTTGTTGTCAAAGATACCAAAACTGATACGCTGATGCCTATCATTACAAGCAAAGTCAAACCTGACAGTATTGTTTATACTGACAGCTATCGAAGTTACAATGCTCTCGATGTGAGTGATTTTAAGCATTTTAGAATTAATCACTCCAAAGAGTTTTCCCAAGACCGCAATCACATCAATGGCATTGAAAACTTCTGGAATCAAGCCAAACGAGTGCTTAGGAAGTACAATGGCATTGATAAGAAAAACTTTCATCTTTTTATCAAAGAATGTGAGTTTAGATTTAACTATGGTACACCATCACAAAAACTGAAAACCTTGAGAAAATGGTGTGGAATTTAAACCTTATCTACGTCAGCCCCTTTTTTTTATTTATCACACCGACATCGTCATCGGCTGGCATGGGGATTTAAAAACGAAAGCCCACGCTTGCCATCACATCTGTGTCCTTGGCGTCATCACTTTTTAAGTGCGATACACGCAGCCCCACGTCCGCCCCGCCAAGCGTGCCATACACCCCGAAACTCCCGCCCACAGCTTCTTCGTCCACCGCTGGACGTGACGTGCTAAACACCCCATCAGACAGCGTACGCACCGAAGCGGTGAGGGCGTTTGTGTCTGCCGACAGCTGCTTTTGGTAATGTACATCTGCCGTTAGCGTCACCGCATTGACAGGGTACACCGCTGACAGCCCTACACGGACGTGACTGCTGTTCATTTTTTGTTCATCAAGGGTGATAGCGGTGGCGGACGCAGACTCGTTTAAGGCGTCAACACGGAGCTGACTGGCGGTAATATCCGCATAAGGCACAAGCGTTGCCTTATTTATATCAAACGGACGCGCCAGCTTAGCGGTGAGCTGATACCGCATACCGTCCGCACTCGCTTCATGCACCTTTTGGGAATTGCCCAAACGGACGGCTCTTTGGCTATCCACCTCCAGACTGGCGAAGCTTGCCTGCAGCTGCGTATTTAGCCCAAGTTTCTCCATGCTCGTGGCATGATACACACCCCCGCCCAGTGATGAGGTCGACAAGCGATGGCTGTTTTTTTCATAATCACCGTCTTGCTTTTCTAAAAAGACACCCACTACGCCGTTTAAATATGGGCTTTTATAATCCACGCCCGCCTGCACCAAGCCCGACTTTTCGACATCATAACCAAAAGCCTCCCCCGTGCCGCTGCCCACATTTGCCCAAAGACGCACGCCTGACGCCTCTGGCAAGGTAGTCATGCCCAACTGCAAAGCGTCCAAATGCTCACCCACTCTGGCACGGCTTACCAGCCCCTGTTTTTCTATCAAAGGCAAAACCGCCCCAAGCTGACGGGGTGCGGTAAGCGTCTCATATGCATAGTCCGCTATCATCTGATGCGCTGCGCCTGAGGGGTGAATGCCATCGGCAAAAAAGTACGTACTCGCATCGGCTACAATGGTCGCAGGCGTACATAAAAGCGAACTTTCAGTTTGGCACGCAGGCGTAGTCATGTTAGAGATACCATAGGCTGCGGGAGTTTTTGCGACTTCTTGGAGCAGCTGATACATATCCAACGCCACCACATTCACCCCAGAGCCTTTTAGATAAGTCTGCACCAAGGCATTATAAGCTGCAGCAGCTTGGCTGGCGGCTTGGCGAACAGTCTCACCCTGAGCCAGTGCCATCGGCGTTAATCCCACATCGGGCAGATTTGGCATCAAGAGGGTTTTCACCCCTGCCTCACCAAGGCGTCTGATGGCGGTAGCGTGGCTTTGGGCGGCGGTGACGATGATACTTTGGGCGGTGGCGGTGTCGCCTTGGCTTAGGCTTTCTTGGGCAGCGAACAAATCATTCGCCCCAATCCACACCACGTGCAACGCCTCTGCCTGCACCCCACGGGCAATGTACCTTTCCACCTGCTCGCTGACGCTTGGCACAGGCACGCCAAAGGTCGGCTGAGTAAAACTGACGCCTGCTCTTGCCCCGCCTACAGCGAAGTTATTGCCCGTTTGCCCTGCATAACCGATGTCAGGCGTGAGCGTCCCACCCAGCCTTTGTGCCAAAAGCTCGCCCCACACGGGGTCTGGGTTGGTGGTAAATTTGCCCGATGGCGTCAGCCCAAGCCTGCCTTGGGTGATGGGTGAAAAATACCCGCTGTCGCTTAGACTGTCTCCGAACACCACCACGCCCGTCTCGGCATGGGCATTCATCAAAAGAAGACTTGCTGCCGCCAAGGCTGTTTTGCCGAATTTTTTAAAAACTGTGTGTCGCATAAAATTCCCTTTTAAAGGTTAAGATAAACGTCGGGTTCTAGTTTAAAAAAGTATGCTATTCAGAAAACCGCTCAAAATGAGCCAAGTCGACCACCACTGCCTTCCTGCCCGAAGGCATAGCTTAAGGGCGAACAAAAACCAGCTTAGCATACTTTTTAGACCATCACCAAAAATCGCACCAAAGCCCTAAGTGAAAACCGACCGTGCCTTTGTGAATTTTACGATTGTACACTTAAAATCCATCTCGTGCAAGTGTCTCTTTTTGCCAAAAACAGCCATAAAAAAACAGCCAGACACACAGTCTGACTGTTTTACTGCTTTAAGGCTTAGCAACCACACTCGCCTTCTGTGCGGCACTCGCACTCAGGTGGGCAGGTGCATTTGCCTTGCTCATCTAAGGTGCAACCGCAGTTGCAAACTTGGTTCTGATCACTCATGACACACTCCTTAAAAACTAACTTGGGGATTTATCACGCCTTGTCAAATTAGGCTGATGGGTGTATCATAAAGCTTCACCTAGGGTAAAGGTCAAGCGTTTTTTGGATTATTTTATGCTCACCATTAATGACACCGCCAAAAAAGTCGGACTCTCAAAAAAACAGCTGCGTGACTATGAAACGCTTGGGCTGGTCACCCCGCACGCACGCTCCGCTTCGGGATATCGACTCTACAGCAGTGAGGACATAGAACGCCTAAGCTTCATCGCTCACGCTCGCAATGTCGGCTTTTCTTTAGCCCAAACCAAAACCCTGCTTGCCCTGCAAGCTTCCCCCCACCAAAACAGTTGCCACGTCAAAGCCCTGACAAAAACGCACATTGATGAGCTGTCTGAAAAGATTGACAAACTCATCACCATGCGCAATAAACTTCAAAGTTGGTACGACGCCTGTTCTGGTGATGATCATACAGAATGCGTTATTCTAAAAGCTCTAGAATAACCCAAAATCACCAACTTAAAACAACCTGCACAAAAAGAAACCGCCATGAGATACCAATCCAACCGCCCAAAACGCCAATTTCTCGCAGGGGTGGTTTGCACCGCTTGCAAAAGCCAAGACACCACCGTCCAAATCCAAATCTTCGAGCCTGACTATGATGAGTACATCGAATGCATTAGCTGCCACCATCAAGAACGCCGCCCCAAGCCTGAAGATTTAAATACCCAAAGCGAGCAGGGTGCAGATGAGGTGGGGGTGGTGCGATTTTTATAAACCCAAACCATCCATTAAAAAACAAATGTTTTTTGTTGTCGCTGATTTGTGACGAATTGTCAATAAATGCTGATTTTTCTCACAGTTTTTGGTATATTAAGAAAGATTTTATTTATTTGTGCCGCTAAAGAGCATAAAAGGACTGGTTATGAGCCAAAACAACGAAAAAGACCTTTTTGACATCAACTTTGATGATGATTTTTTGGCATCGCTGGACAACACCCCTGCCACGCCTGCCGCACCTCAGACAGACTCACTGTCTAAGCCTGACGACCTTATCAACCCAGAAGACGACCTACCAGACCTGCCTGACGCCACTTTTTCAGATTTCGAAATCTCAATGCCAGAGCTGGGCGATGACAGCGTAAACGTGGACGAGACCTTGGCAGCAGACGCCATGCCCACCGCCACCACCGTGAACAGTGCCTTAGCGAATATCGAAAACGCCCTAAACTCAGCCGCTGCCGCAAGCCAAGCTGCCGCAAGTAACCCACCTGCAGACACCCCCGTGCTTGATGCAGCGGTGGGAGCGGCGGCTTTGGGAGGCAGTGCTGTCGTTGCCGCAAAAACCCGTGAGAAAAAATCCCTTTTTGCTAAAAAAACCGCAGAGAAAAAAGACAAAAAACTGGGCAAAACCAGCTCGCCCCCCGTCAAATCTAGCAAGCCGCCCCTTAGCAAAAACCCCATCGTCTTGGTGCTTGGTGGCATTGGCGTACTTTTGCTGTTAGGCTTACTGTGGTTATTTTTATTCAAAGAAGACACACCTGCCCCCGTGGTGACACCTGCCGCCCCCGTGGAAACCGCCCCTGCCCCCGCCCCTACGCCTGACCCTGTGGTCGAAGAAGTGCCTGCTGAGCCTGCGGTAGCCGCCGTGCCTGAGCTGAACATCGACACCACCACCATTGACGCTGATGCCATCGAGCAAGCAGAAATTCCAGAAGACCCCGCCCTCATCAAAGAAGAAATTGACCGTCTATCTGACAAAGATGAACGCCTATCCGAGCAAGCCAAACTCATCGATGAGCAGCTGACCATGATGGCGGATTTGACCACCGCCAAAGAAGAGCAAATCGCTCTGCTTGAGGCACAAATCGCCCAGCTTGAAGCCCAAAAAGGCTCACAATGACCCAAATCATCGCACGGCACGACAGCATTTTAAAAAGTCGTGCCACCGCCTTGGTGGTCTGCCTACCCAGTGATGGCGTAGTTTTAGACCCCACCTTAACACGGCTTTTCGGACTGTATCCTGACGCTTACCACGCTTATAAATCCCTTGCCCAAAAAGGCGAGCTAAACCTTGGTGACGTACACCACCACCTTATCCAAAAACAAGCCACAGGGCTTATGATGGGCAACAACGCCCGCCCTGACCATCTGTTCATGCTCATCACGCAGCATAACGCCGCCCACCCCATCGCCAAATCCACCCTAAAACAGTGCTACCAGACGCTGTATGAGACGCTTTTTAAGCTCATGCGGTTTCATCATCTAAGTCATGTGTCTTTTGCCCTGCCCACAGGAGAAAATCCGCACGCAGACTGGGCATTCGCCTGCGAAAGGCTTGCTGTACCACGCTTAAAAATTACTTTGCACATTAAACCCAGCATCGACATTAGCGACTTTATTTTTCCTTTACCAAGCAATCCTTAAGCCCAAAAACCCTGCCCCATGCTTGGCAATACACACCCAAAATAAAAAACAAGCACCCAACTTAAGTGCTTGTTTTATTTTACCAAGTTTTATTATGCCGCCTTGGCTTTTAGGTAGTGCATGATAAGCGGTACAGGGCGACCAGTCGCCCCTTTTTTATCACCGCCAACCCACGCCGTACCTGCGATGTCAAGATGTACCCACGCTTGGTCTTCTTTGATAAAATGCTCCAAGAAGCAGGCAGCGGTGATTGAACCGCCTTTTGGACCGCCGATGTTTTGTAGGTCTGCCACGGGTGATTTGATTTGGGCGTGATAATCATCACCCAAAGGCATATGCCATACCAAATCCCCAGACGCCTCGCTGGCGGTTTCTAGGGCAAATAGGGTATCCTCGTCATTGCTATACAAGCCTGAACGGTGTGCACCCAATGCCACCACGCACGCCCCTGTCAAAGTGGCAGCGTCAATGATGACTGAGGGTTTGTAATTTTCTTGGGTGTAGCAAAGGGCATCCGCCAGCACAAGGCGACCTTCAGCGTCCGTATTCATAATCTCCACGCTGGTGCCGTCCATCGCATAGACCACGTCCCCTGGGCGGCTGGCACTGCCTGAAGGCATATTCTCTGCCAAAGCAAGCACAATCACCACATCAAGCGCCAAACCAGATTCGCACAGCCCCTTAGCCACACCAAGCATGGCAGCCGCACCGCCCATATCGAACTTCATCTCGTCCATGCCTGCCGCAGGTTTCAAAGAAATACCGCCCGTGTCAAAGGTAATGCCCTTGCCCACCAAGGCGATGGGATTTGATAGCTTGGCTTTAGAGGTTTTTTTGCTTTTGCCGAAATACTCAATGACGGCGATTTTACCCTCTTCTTCAGAGCCTTGCGACACTGCCAAAAAGCAGCCCATGCCCAGTTTTTTCATCTCTTTTTCTTCGATGATAGTGACGTTCACGTGGTCAGGGTAGTCTTTTGCCAGTTTTTTGGCTTGTTTTACCATGTGGCTTGGGGTGCAGACATTCGGTGGCTCATTGGCGACATCTTTGGCGAGATTTTGTCCTGTGATGAGTGCCAAAGAGAACGCCAAAGCCGCTTCATAATCCACTGCGTCATCTTTGTTATTGACCAAAGTCACGGTGGTTAATGTCGGGGCTTTGGCGTCTTTTTTATAAGTGTCAAAGCGGTAATGACTGCCCGCCAACGCCACCACGAACTGCCCGAAGTGCTTTTGGCAAATGACGTCACCCCAGACGATGGTCGCAGATTTTTGGTCTTTAATGGCTTGGTAAGTGGCACTGGCGGTTTTTGCGATGTTATTTGCCAATTTATTTAACGCACCCACGCCCACCACCGCCAAGGCAGCGTCCTCACCAAAGTCAGTCACGCACTCACCAAGACCGCCTTTAAAGCCCGCTTTTTTAATGAGCGTTGCCGCACGGCTTGCCAAAGCGTCATCGATATTCCCCAAAACCTTACCGTCTTTGTCACAGAACACCACCAGCATTGGATTGCTCTTTGAGCGTTTTTGGGTCAAGGTGGCGGTATAATTAAAACTTAATGTCATCTTAAATCCTTCTTTAACAGACTAAAAAAATCAAGGGCTTCACGCCTTTCACCACTATAGCACATTTTAAAGACATAAAATAGTGGGTACGCCCAAGCTTTTTATCATTTAAAAAATCAAAGTCACCACCTGCTTTAATGGACACTTTTTATGCGTGGGGCGTCTTTATTGTCGGGTGCTTTTTTGGTATGATGGTGGATTATTTTTTGTTTGGATTTTTTCTTGATTTTACGCCGCTACATTATCCGTCAAGTATCAACGACCACCGCCCTTGTGCTTGGGTTTTTGGTGGTGATGCTTTTGGGTGGGCGGCTAATTCGGTACTTTGGCATCGCCGCTGAAGGCGGACTGCAGACGGATTTGTTATTTTTGCTTATTGGCTATAATCTGCCGTATTTTTTAGAGCTGATTTTGCCTGTGTCGTTTTTTATCGCTCTCATGCTGACTTTCGGACGCCTTTATGCCGACAGCGAAATGGCGATTTTAAACGCCAGCGGCATTTCACGGGGGCAGCTTGGGTTTATGCTGCTGCCGCTACTGGCGGTGCTGTTCATTTTTCAGGCATATCTGACCTTGGTAGGCAAGCCGTGGGGCGTACGCTCGGCGGATAATGTCTGGCAGACGCAGTCGCTTGCCAAAGTGTTCGACCTTGTCCGCCCAAAAGAATTCATCACCAGCGGCAACTACCATCTGTATGTCGGAGAGCTGGGCGAAAACCGCAGTTATCTTTCCGATGTTATCATCATAGAAACAAAAACCAACGCAACCGACACTCCCGAAAACGGGCAAACCCCGCCAAAAGATACGCTGATTTTCGCTGAGCGTGCCACGCAAGTCCCCACCGATGACAGCACCGTGCAGCTGGACTTACACCACGGCAGACGCTATGAATTAAACCCAAAAAGCCAAGGCTACAACCGAATCGGCTTTGAGCGGTATCGCATTAGTCTTGAAACCAAAGAAGCCATTTTACGCCCCGCCAAAATCGAGGGCGTCCCCACAAACAGCCTCCTAGAAAAAAAAGACAGCGAATCTTTGGCAGAGCTTGGGTATCGGCTGAGCCTACCGTGGCTTATGGTGCTGGCGGTGCTGTACGCCTTGCCCTTATCACGAGTGAATCCACGTCAGGGTCGGTGGCTTAAGCTTGTGCCTGCCATCTTCGTGTTCGTGGTGGTAGCACTTGTCCTTATCTCCCTAAAAAAACCCATCGAAAAACAAAAAGTGGGCGTGTGGGCATATCCTGTGGCGTTGATGATTTTATTTGCCGTGGCGATTTATATGAACCATCACAGCCATCTTAAATTATCCTTAAAATCAAGGGGGCGTCATGGCTAAACTGCCCGCCTACGTCATACGCACCACTTTTTTTGCCATGCTGGCAGGGGTGGGCGGATTATGGCTTTTGCAGATGGTATTCGCTTATCTGGGCGAGCTTGAGAACATCAATGATGGCTACACCTTAAGCCACGCCTTGTCTTATATTTTTTATCGCTCGCCGTATTTTTTGGGGCAATTTATCCCCACAGGCGTGCTTTTAGGGGCAGTGGTCGGACTGTCTTTACTGTCTGGTAGCAGTGAAATCGTGGTTATGCGTGCGGCAGGGATTAGTCTGTTACGCATTATCGGCTGGGTGATGATGCCTGCACTGTTATTTGTGGCACTAGCTTTGGCGGTGAATCAGTGGCTGTTGCCTACCGCCACCGTCCATGCCCACGCCATAAAAAACCCAAAGGACGCCCTAGTTAGCATCGATGGCTACTGGGCAGTGATGCCAAATGACGCAGGCGGACGCCAAATCGTGCGTATCGGACACGCTGACAGCGAGGGCAACCTCTTAGACATCAAACGCTTCGATGACAAAGACGGTATGCTTGGGGCGGTACTGGTCGCAAAAAGCGGCAATTACACAGGCGATGACGACAGCTACACATGGCAGCTGTCTGACGTAAACTGGCTCACCCTAGATGGGCAAGCACAAACACACCAAAGTGCCGACTTAAGCCTCACGCTCCCCATCAATAAAAGCTCCGTCCACCTTTTAACCCGTGAAGCTGAGGATTTATCCATCTCTGAGCTGTACGCACACGGACAACTCATGAAACACCAACAAACCACCTCAAAACGCCACCAGCTCGCCTTTTGGCAAAAGCTGTTATCGCCCCTATCGGTGCTGTCTTTACTGTTAGTGGCGTGTTCTTTCGTGTTCGGCTCGCTACGCAGTCAAAGCATGGGCTTTCGGGTGGTGCTGGCACTGTTGACGGGGCTTTTATTTAGCTACCTGCAGGACTTGTCGGGCTTTGTTGCCTTGGCGACTGGGCTGTCACCCTTTCTGATGGTGCTTTTACCCATTCTCTTAAGTGGCGTCATCGGGCTGTATCTTTTGAATAAAAAGAGCTAAAAAACCACCACCTGAAGCGGTGGTTTTTTCTTAACAAACTTAATTTTTTGATAAAAAATAACCACAATCGGTCAAGATTGTGTAAAATAGAGCCATTTTCGTAAAAGCACTTTATTATCATTGGGCGATATGCCCGTTGTTTTTTAAGGATTTTTATGCGTGGAATCATTAACGCTTATCGCAATGTTGGACTAGTCCCTGCCATCATTGCAGCTTTGATTGCTGGCGTGCTTATCGGTTGGCTGGTACCGTCTGCAGGGCTGGCACTTGGGATTTTAGGCTCACTGTTCGTGGGTGCATTAAAAGCTGTTGCCCCTGTTTTGGTCTTCGTTTTGGTTTTATCTGCCATTGCTAACTACAAGGCAGGCGGTCAAGTTTACGTCAAGCCTGTGCTTGTGCTGTATATCATTGGCACATTTATGGCGGCACTGACGGCAGTGGCAGCCAGCTTCATTTTCCCAACCGAGCTGGTTGGGCTGTTAGACGCCACCGCCGTGGAGCAATCCGCCCCCCAAAGCCTAAAAGAAGTCCTCACCACGCTTTTGATGAACCTAGTGGCGAACCCTGTCGCCTCCATCGTCAATGCCAACTACATGGGCATTTTGACTTGGGCGGTGCTGCTCGGCTTCGCCCTGCGTGCTGCCTCTGATGGCACACGTATTTTGGTCTCGGATTTATCAAATGCCGTCACCGAAGTGGTGAAATGGGTCATCGCCGTTGCCCCGTTTGGTATCCTAGGCTTGGTGGCAAGCACCATCGCTGAGACAGGTTTTGCCGCTTTGGCAAGCTACGCCAAACTGCTGTTTGTTTTGGTGGGCTGTATGGCATTTATCGCCTTTGTTGGCAATGCACTCATCGTCTTCTTAAAAACCCGCAAAAACCCCTATCCGCTCATCTTAGCGTGCCTACGTGAGTCGGGCGTGACGGCGTTTTTCACCCGTTCATCGGCGGCAAATATCCCCGTAAACATGAACCTTGCACGTAAACTTGGGCTAAATGAAGATACCTACTCTGTGACCATTCCGCTCGGGGCGACCATCAACATGGCGGGTGCTGCCATCACCATCAACGTCCTAACACTGGCAGCGGCACACACCATGGGCATTGAGGTGTCTTTTGGTTCAGCTCTGCTGCTGGCAATCGTTGGCAGTCTGTCAGCGTGCGGTGCGTCAGGCGTGGCAGGCGGCTCGCTGCTCCTTATTCCTTTGGCGTGCAGTCTGTTTAATATCCCCAATGACGTGGCGATGAAAGTAGTTGCCATCGGCTTTATCATCGGCGTTATCCAAGACTCAGCCGAAACCGCTCTAAACTCATCAACCGACGTGCTATTTACCGCCGCCGCCGACCCAAAATACGCCTACAAAGGCTAATAAAAAGAAAAACCGCTGTTTAAAACGGCGGTTTTTTATAAAGCTAGACAAGTGTTTTTATAAACTCCTGACGAAATTCTTTTTCATGTTCATGATTATAAAACTTAAAGCCCAAGCACTTAATTTCTCGATAGCCTTGATTTTTAATCGTATTTAGATAGTATTGATAATCTTCACTATCATAACTTTGACCATCAAATTTAATTTCACTATCCTCACTTAAAGTGATTAACACATCTTCTTTCCATTTATCATATTCAATCAAATGAGTGCCTTTCGGTTCAAATAGACATTGATAATACATTTGCTGATTTGTAATATCATTGATTATCATTAAATAATCGGGAGCAAAACGTCTGCCGTCATCAATGCTAAATAAATAATAATCTAATTCATTACGAATGAGATAAATTTCAGCATTTGAATATTTTGATTTTAAATCATCAATTTGACTAGCGATAAATTTCACAAAATGCTTTTCTTCACTGGTTCCATAATTTTCGCTATACGCATACCAATCAGCACTTTTTATATCAAATTGCAACTCATCATTGTGATGTGTGCTTTGGGCTTTACCACGTTCATCGCTGACTTCTTCGCCGTTAGCAGTCGGATAAGCAACCAGATAAATATTTTTCTCTTCTTTAAAAACTTGTGCCAATGATTTAGGACGAAACACTTTACTACCTGTTATAACTGGCATATATTTATCAATCGCTTTACGCACTTCTGGTAAAATACCGCTTACCAAAAGTTGTAATTTTTCATGAGCGGTTAGATTGTGAATATCCTTGCCATCTGAATATTTATACTCAATATCATACATCGGTAAATATGTATCAATCAATTCATCAATACTGTTTAAATCCACGATATGATGAATTAAATGATTAAAACGAAAGAAATTATTTTCCGCCATCATCAATGCTTTTTGGATAAGCGTACGGCTAAAAAATTCTTCACTAATTTTAATATCCATTGTACGAATATTTGCGACCGATTTATTATTTTCTTTATCGGTCAGTACACGTGAGTGCAGTGTATAATGGCTTGCTTTAATTGTACCTGTAAAGGTCTTTTGTACTTCATCGGTGGTGGTACGGCTACGATATTCTTGTTCGTTGACAAGTACAAAACCATGTTTATAAGTATCACTTGCCATAAACTCAGATTTTAGGCGAATAGTATGTCTTTTCATGCCTTGATTGATAATCCCTTCATCTAATAGACTGTCTTGTAACTGATTTAAAAACGCACCTGTTTTGACAAAATGATAATAAAACGTTTCTAAAATCCGTCCATTATTATTCGGTGCATGGTCAAACTTTCGTCTAAATCTATCAAACTCAAAATAACCGTCTGTATCAGCAAACAAATTATTATCTTGTTGATGATACGATTTTGGTAAATCATAAGGTTTTAACCTTGCTCCACGACCAATCAACTGAATATCTTGCAAGGAGACTTTTTTATTTGCTGAAATATCAAAATGAATAATATCGTATAAACCCAAAACGTCCCAACCTTCATTTAAGGCATTGACTGAAAAAATCGCTCGCATGGCATTATGTGGTGTATCCAGTTGTAATAATTTATCCGCATTTTGTTTTTCTTTGCTGTTATAAATCATGCTATGCTGTTCGGCAAAATGTAGTTTAATCTCGCCGATAAATGCCAATAACCCAGTACTATCTTTTGGGGAACTAATATTATTTTTTATCCATACAAACATATTGGCAATAAGGGAGAATTTATCTTGTCCGTCTAGGCGTAATTGTTCATTTTTACCGATTTCTTGTAGATGTTCAAAATCTTTAATCTCTAAAGAATTAATCACTTTATGAAAAAATTCTCTATCTTCAATACTTTGGGCGATTTTGGTGGATTTAATAAGTATAATAGGACTAAAATCCAATTTCATTTCATATTTGGCATAAAGTTTACGATATTCACTTAATGCTACCGCATTGACGATTAAAAGGCGTTTTTGGTCAGCAATATGCGTTTCTTCATTATATAAAAATCCCACTTGCTTACTATAACCGTCTTTATTAAACTGCAAAAAGTCATAACGACTAATCAGTTTATCTTGATATTTATCAAAAATCGCTTTATTTTCTAAATCTACCGTTGCGGTAAATTCAAGGAGCATATTTTTGGGATTAGCTTTTAAGGCAAGTTGTACGGCGGTTTCCCAATTTTGCACTTCTTCATCTTCAGATTTTGTGCGATTTTTCTTGGTATCTACATTTAAGCGGTGAGCCTCATCAGCGATAATTACGGTGCGATTACGTTTAAAATCTTCCAATGAAATACTATTTTCTTTTAAAGTCGTCAGCCGTTGATACAGCATAGACGTACTACAAAACATAAAATTGATATTATCGCTATTCGCATCATCAAAACGAGTTACTTCTTTAATTTTAATGGCTTTTCCACCGAATTTAACCTGTTTTGCAAACAGATATTTTTCAAAACTTGGGTCGGTAAAGTTTTTTACCGCTTGGTCTTTGATTTGTAATTGATGTACCAAAAATACAAAATTACTATAACCTTGCTCGTGTAAATATAGCACAATCGCCGCCATGGTCATGGTTTTGCCTGTGCCTGTTGCCATATTAAATAGCAAATGATTAGCACGAATCGGGTCATTTTCGTACAAATAAATAAAGGCTTGCACCGCTTTTTCTTGGTAAGGACGTAGCGGATATTTTAGATTTTTAATGATTTCGGTTGGCATTTCAAAATCATTTAACCAAGTGTGATAATTTGGGTCATTTTCAATTTGATTAAACAAAAATTCGCCCAAGGTATCTTTTAATTTGGCTTTGTTTTGATTGTTTTTTATGGTACGTTTTGTCATGATTTTCCCCTATCAATCAAAAATCAAGCTCGGTTTGCTTTTGTTGTTTATCATCACCGATGATATCCGCCCCATAAAATGCCTGTGTTAAGGCTTTTTCTTCATCGCTGACATGATGTTTATCATCATTCATATCTAAGCAATTTAGATAAAGTTGATTTTGGTCTAGAATTTCAAGGAGTTTATTTTTTCGCTCGGTCAAATCATCAAGCAAATTATCGTCATCATCTCTAAATACTTCTTTAAAATCCTCTTTTTCAAACCAAAATTGTAAAAAGGCGTTTTCTTGCATTTCTTTATAGACTTTGTTTAATCCGGTTTTATTGTTTGCCGATAGAATTTTATCAATAAATTCTTGATTGTATTTTTTAAGTTCAAAATAGACAAATGAACCACCACCTTGCCAATTTACCGCACGAGAAATACCGCCTTGTTCACCCTCCAGCACTTTTAAAAGGCGTACTTTGGTAATATCCTCGATATAATCCATCTGTTCAATGCCAATCCAACGGCGACCCATTTTATGAGCCACCGCAGCTGTCGTCCCCGAACCCAAATGATAATCTAGGACGATGTCGTTTGGGTTGGTTGCGATTTGAATAATTCGTTTCATCAATTCTTCTGGCTTAGGAAAGCTAAAAACCTTTTCTCCGAAAAGCTCTCTTAAATGAATTGTCCCACGCTCAGAATTTACTTCTTTGTCCCACCAAACTGAACGCTCCATGCGAGTGGTTTCTCTGTATTTTTCAACTATCATATAGCGTCCAGCCTCTCTCATTCTTTTTCCAACAATATTTACATTCAGGTTCGCTTGTGATTTTTCTCTACCCCAACGCCAAACTGTTTGAATACCCATTGATTTTGCAGGCATTACTTCAATAAAACCTTCTTGCGGCACTAATGATATTTCTAAAAATCCGTTGTCAATTTCTTTGTTTGGATTTACATAAAATGGGTAGCATAAATTTGGACGATTTCCTTCGTGAAAAGCAGTATTGCGATTTCTTAATTCTCTAACTTCATATCCACCAATATTGTCCGAAAAAGGAAAATCTTTATTTGGGTCTTCAACCTTATAAAGTTCGTAACTCAATTCATTTTTAGCATAGATATGAATGTATTCATGCATATTGGCAATACCACCATAATCCCTACCTCGTGGATTATTTACGATAGTTAATGTTTCAATATAATTATTTCTTTCAAAAGTCTCATCCATTAACACTTTTAGGTAGGCAAATTCGTTTTTATCGCAATGTACAAAAATCACCCCATCATCGCTCAAAAGTTCTTTGGCGACTTCTAGGCGGTTTTTCATAAACACTAACCACGATGAGTGGTTAAAATTATCGTTGTATTTAAAACTGTCATTGCCTGTATTATAAGGCGGGT
>JAUNEE010000013.1 GCA_030525705.1 Moraxella sp. | reverse complement strand
AATTGAACTGGATGAAAGCTATTTTGGAGCAAAACGACAACGAGGCTTTCATGGTTACAATGGACTTGTTGATGTGGGTTATGACAAACATTTTAGAGTTAATCACGGCAACAATGAATTTGCACACGGCAGATGTCATATTAATGACATAGAAAGCTTTTGGAGTTTTAGCAAAAGACGACTTGCCAAATTTAATGGTGTTACTGCCAACTTTGAACTGCATTTAAAAGAATGTGAATGGCGTTGGAACAAAGAAGTTGATGAGCTGCAACGCCATTTATGGAGCTTGATTAAGTGATTATTTTAGAGCTTGGTAGTCTAGAGCCTAAAACATTATTGGGGTCAAAATACAGAAATGAGGAACAAAAACAGTTAAAAAAGTTGTTTCCATTTATACAAGAAAAGTTTCCTCATTTATTTAGTGATTCTTTGTATATCTCTGGATTTTCTAGAAATTTATTTGACAAAGAAGGGGTTGTCTTTGACCTGAATGCAGGAGATGCGATTATTTTTGACAAAACTATTTTTCATCGTAGTAATCCTTTATTGTCTGGAATGATGAAGACAAGAATTGAGATTTATACAGGCGGATTCGAACTATAATGTGGTAAATGCTAAGTTGGCAGGCGGTGACAATGCCATCTTGGTGGATAAAATGGTGTCGGAGCTGCAGGTGGTTTTTGTTTAGATGAGGCACTCTTGGTTCGGGCTGTTCAGTGCTAAATTTAACCGTAGACTACATAATTTATTTGAGTATCAAAGCGTGACATGATACACTTAAGCAGATTTTTTCACCTTGTTTCTAAGGAAAATTTTATGTTTAAAGCCATTGATATTGCCACTTTTGACCCAGAATTGGCAACCGCCATTGACAACGAAAGCCGCCGTCAAGAAGACCACATTGAGCTGATTGCGTCAGAAAACTACTGCTCGCCCGCGGTAATGGAAGCCCAAGGCTCGTCTTTGACCAACAAATATGCCGAAGGTTATCCAAATAAGCGTTATTATGGTGGCTGTGAATATGTCGATGTGGTGGAAGGGCTTGCCATTGACCGTGCCAAAGCCTTGTTCGGAGCGGACTATGCCAATGTTCAGCCCCATTCAGGCTCTAACGCCAACGCTGCTGTTTATCTTGCTCTATTAAATGCAGGCGACACCGTGCTTGGCATGAGCCTAGCCCACGGCGGACATTTGACACACGGTTCTAATGTGTCGTTCTCTGGCAAGACTTACAATGCTGTGCATTATGGCATTGACGAAAATGGTCTTTTGGACTATGAAGAAATCGCCCGCCTTGCCCGTGAGCATAAGCCAAAGATGATTATTGCAGGCTTTTCCGCCTACTCACAAGTGATGGATTGGCAAAAGTTTCGTGAGATTGCCGATGAAGTCGGGGCGTATCTGTTTGTGGATATGGCACATGTGGCAGGACTTGTGGCGGCGGGACTGTACCCTAACCCTGTGCCGATTGCCGATGTCGTTACCACCACCACCCACAAAACCTTGCGGGGCCCGCGTTCTGGTTTGATTTTGGCAAGAGCCAATCCTGAGATTGAAAAGAAATTAAACTCCGCCGTGTTCCCTGGTACGCAAGGCGGTCCTTTAATGCACGCCATTGCTGGTAAAGCGGTGTGCTTTAAAGAAGCGATGAGCGATGACTTTAAAGCCTATCAAGAACAAGTCGTCAAAAACGCCAAAGTGATGGCACAAGTCATCATGGAGCGTGGCTATGATGTGGTGTCAGGCGGAACACAAAACCACCTAATGCTTGTTAGCCTTATCAAGCAAGACATCACAGGCAAAGACGCGGACAAATGGCTTGGCGATGCCCACATTACTGTGAACAAAAACTCCGTACCAAACGACCCCAAATCGCCTTTTGTAACAAGCGGTATCCGTGTGGGTACGCCTGCGATTACCACCCGTGGCTTTAAAGAAGATGATGTGCGTGAGCTTGCTGGCTGGGTCTGTGATGTGCTAGACGCTCGTGGCGATGAAAAAGTGATTGCGGAAGTGCGTGCCAAAGTTGCCGAAATCTGCAAACGCTTGCCCGTTTATGAGAAAAAAGGACACGGTCAAGAGATTTTAAACAACCTAAACGCCTTTATTGACGAACAAGTGGGCGATAATGAAATCGTCAATACCTTGCGTCAAAAGGCGGGGGAGTTGTCTGAAAAACTGGCTGAATTGTCAAGCAAATTGACAAAATAAGGACACAACAGCTAACAACCGCCTGAAGCTTGTTTGGGCGGTTTTTTATTATTGGAATACTTTTTGCAATGTTATAAAGCACCTATTTTTTACGTCCTTGGATATATTTATGACCGACGCCACCGCCATTGATTGGCAGAATGTTTTATTGACCAGCCCTATCGGGGTTTTTTTGGGCAATGCCCCGAAAAAGCCCCGTGCGAAGCTGGGCTATGACCATGCGTTTTTTATTGATGACGCCCTTATTTTTGTGCTAACCGCAGAAAAATACGAGCCTGCCATCGCCAATGACAGTACGGGTGAGCTTCTAAAACAAAGCCATGTCGAGCTTGCCAATGCTTTATTAAAACAGCACAGCAAAGCCCTAAAAAATATCCCAAAAGACTGGCAAGAAAAACTGGCTGTCGTGGCAGACCAGCGTCCCGACAAATATGACGACAAAGAACTGCCCAAGGTGTATTTTGTCGGGCTTGTGGGGGTGTCAACGACCATCGATGGGGTGCAGTACTGCATGAATCATGAGTTAAATCATCAGTTTTTTCATGAGGATTGTGTTTTTGATTTGGACGATGAAGCGACCATTTTGCAGGCGTTTTCTTGGCAGGATTGGCACGCTTTGCTTGAGCATTTGCCGTCCGCCAGCGACCTTTTGGCGTTTTTAAAGTACCACCGTCAAGCCTTGGTGGGGCAGGTGCCGTTTGAGAGTGCTGTTCAGCTTGCCAAGACGTTTTTGCATGACCCTGTGTATTTTCAGCGGGCATGGCAAGTAGAAAAACAGCTCCAAAAACAAGACTTCATGGTGCGTGTCTCGCCGCCCATTAAGGAATCTGTTTATAAAAAGCAAGACAGCATTGATGCTTTGGTTGCTCGTCAGCAGGCAGTTGCCCCTTTGTGGGTGAAGGCGGTGGAGCGAATGGTCACCCGTCAGCAAGCAGCAGAAATGCCTGTGCCGTGGTGGGTGGTGCAGCAGCTTTTGCTTCAGTCGGGTTATACCCGCATGAACATCATAGAGACGGTGCTGGCGTTTAAAGAGGCGACTTTTGGACAAAAACAAGAGGGCAGTGTTAGCCATGAGCATTCTTATCACCGCGTGGGGCAGCATTTTGTGGTGGTGATTTATGGGCAGCACCCAGACAGTGACTTGCACGCCCAAAGGATTTATGAGACGCATAAATCCATCTTACAAAACATCGATGAGCAGCTGTCAGGCGTGTCGGTGCAGGATTTGTTTTTGCTTGGCTTTGATTTGTCAAAGACCGATGACGAGGGCAATATCCATGTCATGATGGACGTTTATTATGAACCCTCAAAACAAAGAAGCCTCACCGCCTAGATGATGCCCTAGATGGCGGTGTATTTTGGGCTGTTTTTATCGGCGTTTTTGGCGGCGACGCTTCTGCCTGCTCAGTCGGAGGCGTTGCTTTTATATTTGCTTGGTCAAGGACACGGTGCGTGGCTTTTGGTGCTGTTTGCCAGTGTGGGCAATGTGCTAGGCTCGGTGGTGAATTATGGCTTGGGGCGGTGGCTGTATCATCATCGCCATAAGCCGTGGTTTTTCTTTAGTGAAGAGAGCATGGCACGTGCCACCCGTCATTATCACCGTTATGGGGTGTACAGTCTGCTCTTTAGTTGGCTGCCTGTGATGGGTGACCCGTTGACTTTTATTGCAGGCGTGTTAAATGAACGTTTTTGGCGGTTTTTTATCTTGGTGGCAATCGCCAAAACTGCACGCTATGTCCTGCTGTACGGGCTGTATGCAGGACTGTTTGGGTGAGGATAAAAGACGCCTGTGTTAGCGAGGGCGGGTAGGTTTACTGAATAAAAGATATGCGATGAACTTAAGACACATCAGCTTCCTTGTTCGTCCGTGGTGTGCTTGTCACGCCATAACAAAAAACCGTTCCCTGTAGGTGGGGCTTAACGTGAACGGTGTGATGGGGTTTGGGGGTTAATTTTCTACAAATAAATCAAGCATGGATAAGCGTGTCATTTGACATACACTCTAAAAGTCCTTAAAAAAAAGAAAAACCGTCAGCGTGGGACGGTTTTTTTTGAAATTTAATGTTAAGGATTGATGATGGTAAAAATATACGCCGCTAAATTCACCAAAAGCACGATGCCGTAGAGCATATTTGTCCGCCCTTGATTTAAGGACAGCATGACGATGAATACCGACAGCCCGAGCAGTACCATGGATTTTCCGTCCAGCCCAAGCACCAAAGGAATGTCATTCATCAAGCACACCAAAACTACCGCAGGAATGGTGAGTCCGATACTGGCAAGTGCTGAGCCTAAAGATAGGTTTAGACTGGTCTGAAAGCGGTTTTTGCTGGCGGCGTTTAAGGCGGCTAGACCCTCAGGCAAAAGTACCACGGCTGCGATGATAACCCCGACCAAGGTCTGCGGTGCGCCGATGCTTGCGACCATCGCTTCAATGGCGGGGGAAAGGGCTTTTGCCATCAGCACCACGATGCCAAGACACACCACCAAAAAACCTAGGCTTGTGCCTGCAACCACGGCACTGGGCGGTGCGGCGTGATGGTCAAGGTCATCGTCCGCCGCCAAAAAATAGTCACGGTGACGCACGGTCTGCACCATGATGAACGAGCCGTACAGTACCAAGCTTGCCAATGCCACAAACACCATCTGCGGACCGCTGTACGTGCCTTCTGCAGTGGAGGTGGTGAAGTTCGGCAGAATCAAAGTCAAAACCAAAATCGCCACAAGGGTAATCAAAGCGGTACTGGCGGACTTTTGTCCGAAAAACTGCTCACGGTGCTTTAGACCGCCCAGCATGAGCGAAATGCCCAAAATCCCATTTAAAATCAGCATGATGGCAGCAAAGACGGTGTCCCTTGCCAAAAATGGGGCATTGTCACCCCCTGCAACCATCAAGGAGATGATGAGTGCCACCTCGATGATGGTGATGGCAAGCGCCAAAATAATTGTCCCGAATGGCTCGCCAACCTTATGGGCAACCACCTCAGCATGGTGTACCGCAGACAATACGCTACCAATCAAAAAAACACCGCCCAAGGCTTGAAGTAAAATACTGCCTTTTACACCAATAAAATATAAAGTCCACGCAATAATGGGTAAAATCAGCGACCATAAGGGTAGAGGGAATTTTTTGGACGTTACCGCCATATACACTCCTTTTTCGGGTGCTGCCGAGTGAAAGCACCTATGACAATAAAATAAATCTAAAAGCGTTTTAGTATAACAAATTTTAATTGAAAAAATGGTAACTTCTCGTAAATGGGGCGACGCCACCAAAAAATAAACCATGTGTGGTTTAATTGCTTGTGTGGCTGGGTAAAAAGTGCTTTTTTTGGAGAGTATCATAGGATTTTTGTTGTTTGATTGTGTTTTAGGCTTTCTATTTTTTAAAAAATTAACGACAATATAGCAACGTTAATGCGACTTGCCAAAAATAAGCCGAAAAACCATAAAATGGCGAAACTCGGCTGTGTTTGGTGAGTTGTGATTTTTTTGACCAAAATGGTCATTCGTTTTATAAAGAGAGAATTTATGGCGACTATTATTGATGCCCTACAAGAATATGTAACCCCTGCAGTGCTTGAAGCAACGCCTGATTTGGTGGGTGATGTCACCGCTAAGAAAGGTGCTTTGGGTGCGTTGTACACCTTGCTTGCTACTCGTTTGACAGACGTGGCAACCGTAAAACGCCTTGGTGCGTTGACCGCTACTGAGCATCAAGACGGTGATGCACTTTTGGGTGCATTGTTCCAAAATGACGGCACACCTGTTGCGACTAAAGTTGGTATTTATGATGCCATCGCAAACAACCTAAACCTACCGATTGACACCGTTAGCGGTCTATCTGCTATCGGTTTGCCAGCGGCTTATGATTATATCAAAAGTCTGGCGGGTGTCGTGCCTGTAGAAGAGTACCTATCTTCTGAGCGTGAGGGTTTGTTGTCTGGCTTGCCAAACTGGCTTGTGGCATTGTTGCCAGCGGGTCTGTTCGGTTTAAGCTCGGCTGCAGCTGCTCCCGTCAATCCTTTGGTGGATACCACGCCAGCACCTGCACCTGTCGTTGCACCGACCGCCACAAGCTCTACGCCAGTGGCTGCTCCTGTCGCTGCTACCACGACCGTGCGTAAAGAAGAAGAAAAAGGCGGCGGCTTCCTAAAAAGTTTGCTACCAATTATCGGTTTGATCATCCTTGCGGCGTTGGCATGGGCGTTGCTAAAAGCTTGCCAAAAAGACCCAACCCCAGTAGCCGCCCCTGTTCAAGGTGCGACTACCGCTGAAACTGCGACCGCTGCTGCCCTTGCCCCAGCAGGTCTTGCCTTGGCATTGAATGGTGCGGGTGACGCTTTGTTCAGCTGCGAGGGTACGGTTGGCAGTGATGGTCTGGGCGAGCAAATCCGCACGGGTATCGCTTCTGTATTCGGGGCTGACAGCTGTAAGTTTGACACGTCTTCTGCCACCGCAGCTGAAATGCCTGCCGCACAATACCTACCACAAATCCTAGGTTTTATGCGTGGTGTGCCTGATGCCAGCTTGAGCGTGAATGGCACAAACATTCTTCTAAACTCATCTGACGCTACCGCTTTGCAAAGCTTGGTGGATAACGTTAAAGGCGCATTGCCAGCAGACTTCACTGTGGCGGCTGAGCCTGTGTTGAATGAAGCAGAGGTGGTTGCAGGGTCTATCCAAGCATCAAAAGCTGCCCTAGAGGGATTAACTGACAGCTCAACCCTAGATGACTTGGTAAATGCACTAAACCTACAAATCATCAACTTCGCTTCTGATTCATCAGACATTCCTGCTGAAAACCAAGCCATCTTGGACTTGGCGGCGGCACGTCTAATGGCACTGCCTGATGCACACTTGGTGATTACTGGTCATACCGACAGCCAAGGCTCACATGAGTATAATCAAAAATTGTCTGAGCGTCGTGCCAAAGCAGTACATGACTACCTAGTGTCAAAAGGCGTTAGCGATGACAAGCTAGAAGTCGTTGGTGCAAGCTATGACTTCCCTGTTGCTACCAATGGCACCGAGCAAGGTCGCTTCAAAAACCGCCGTATCCAGTTCACCATCTTCGGTCAAGATGGTGAAAAAGTGGCAACTGTAGGCGACACCGCAGCAGCCACCACTACAGTTGATACAGCCGCTGCTGCCGCTACCACGGCTGCCACTGCCGTTGCAGATACAGCATCTGCAGCAGCCAGCACAGTTGCAGATGCGGCTAGCACAGCTGCCGCCACCGTTAGCGATGCCGCTACCGCTGCAGGTGAAGCTGTCAGCAACACCACTGACAAAAAATAAGCGGTCATGCCCGCTCACTTAAAAGCGAGTGAGTTTTGGTATGATATAAAAAAAGAAAACCCTGCTTTGTGGGGTTTTCTTTTTTTATGGTGGGGATTACTGGGATTTAAGTTTGGTTTTGCTTTTTTTGTTGCCTTGGGTGATTTGTGCCAGCTCGTCATCGCTTAAGTTGGTGGCATAACGAATCAGCGTCATCGTGTCATCGCTTAGAACGAAGCGGGCGTATTTGGCGACTTTTGTGATGCGTTCATCAAATAAAAGCGTGCCATCGTCGTCCGTTTTGGCGTAGCCTGTGCGAATGAGGGCGTTTAGGAAGTTGGTGAACAGTGCTTTGTCAAATAAGTCGGGCAAATCATCGCCATACAGCACAGACAGCCTTTGTCCGACAAGGTGGCACAGTTCTACCACTTGTGAGAGCGTGACTTCGCCCGTGCCTTGCTCGGCAAGCAGGGTAAGTGCCATAAAATACCGCTCAAGGCTTTGCTGGGCGGGACTTGCCAGTAAAATAAGCTTTTGGTAATCTTGGCTGGTGCGGTTCGGCACAGCGACCACGTTATTGCCCAAATCCGTCACCACGCCCAATTTTATCAGCACGTCCAAGGCGACAGCGGTGATGTTGTCAATGCGTGCCTGTGCATATTTCAAAAACAGTTCAGCCTGCAAGAAAGGATAGAGCAGGCGGCTGACTTCTTGCAAGTCTCGTACAGAAATTCGCCCGTTTCTTTGGATAAGGGCTGCCAAAAGGGACGGCACGATAAAGACGTGCAAAATGTTATTTCTAAAATAACTGAGCATGGGGGCTTGTTTGTCCGCCACCTGAATGACATTGCCCAGAATGTGCGGTGTTTTCGTGATGAGTTTTAGTTTTTCTGCGTAGCTGAGCATTGCTTCTGGAGACAGCGTGCTAACCGCAACGTCCTCATCATAGGGCAGCTCTTTGGCAAGTTCTTGGTAAAGTGCTAACTGCGTCAAAAAGTGCGTTTCGTCAAGGGCGGCTTTTGGCGTGGATAAAATCACCAAGGCGATGAGCGAAACAGGGTTCACCACGGCGGCTTTATTGATATTTTTTAGGATTTTTACGCCGATGTTTTGCACCATGGCGGCGGTGTTTTCTTGGTTTTTTGCTTGGGTTTCGGGGTTGTCGGTTGTTGTTTGGACGTCGAATTTTTTGATGAAATCATCTAAAAATAACGGCTCGCCAAAGGATAAATGCACCGTCCCGAAGACACGGTCGATTTTTTTGGCGGTTTTAATGAGTCCAAGCAGGTTTTCGGTTTCTTTGGGTTTGCCTTTTAGTTCACCCACGTAGGTCGCCCCCTCCATGATGCGTTCATAGCTGATGTAGGTGGGGATAAAGACCACGGGCTTGGCGGGGGATTTTAGGTAGCTTGCCACGGTCATGGCGAGCATACCCAGCTTCGGCGCAAGCAGTCTGCCCGAGCGTGAGCGTCCGCCCTCAATGAAATACTCGATGGGGGCGGAGCGTTGCATAAGATTGTGCAGGTATTCTTTAAATACCGTGCCATAAAGGGGATTGTCACGAAAACTGCGTCTTAAGAAAAATGCACCACCAGAACGCAACAGCTCGCCCAAAAGTGGAATATTCAAATTCGCCCCTGCGGCAACGTGCGGAATTCTTAAGCCTCGGTTATGAATGATATAAGACAAAAGCAAATAATCCATGTGGCTTCTGTGGCACGGCACATAGACGATTTGATGGTCGGGGGCGAGCGTCCGCACCCGCTCGAAGTGTCGCACTTCCACGCCATCATATAGCTGTGTCCATAACCACGTCAAAAACCGCTCAAAGACCCGCACTACCGAGTAGGAATAGTCACTGGCGATTTCATTGATGTAGCCTTGGGCTTCTTTTTTTATGGCGGAGATGGGCTTGCCTGTGTCGGCGGCTTTTGCCATGATGGCGTCTTGCACGGCGGTGGATTTTAGGATATTACTTTCGATGCCACGTTTGTCGGACAAATCAGGCCCAAGAATGCTGGCACGTTGCTTGTGCAGATAGCCTTTTAGGCGGGCGGCGATGGCACGTTTTATCGCGTCAGGACTGTCATTGTCTGGGTTTTCTTGGGCGGCTTTGATGAGGGTTTGTAGGTCTTTTGGCTCGAAAAATTGCACAAAGGTATCCCGCCCCATCACGCCGATGTTAAAGAGCTGCTTGCTGATACTGGGGACACGCCATTCATCGGCGATGAGTAGCTTGAACAAAGAATCCTCTTTCTCAGGCATGCGCCCCCAAAGAATGGTCACAGGCACAAGCTTCACGGTCAAGGCAGGGTCGGCAAGGCAAGCGTCAATGAGCCGCTCAAGGCGTGGCGACAGCTCGTTTTTGGCACGGCGGTGCTTGGTGAAAATCATGGCAGAGCTTTCATCAATGCTGCCTTGACGCACCGCCCCCAGTGCTGAGGGCAGTTGAACGGCTTTTAGCTGTTTTTCTAGCAGTAGGCTGTTAGCACGAGAGTACTCGTCTAGCACATAAAAAGTCGGTACGTCTTTGTCGATGGCGGGCGTATCGCCCATCATGGTTGGGGTAACCGCCAGTGAAAGACCTTTGACAGATAGGCTTTTGTAGCCGTCGGTTAGGCGTTGAAGTAGGGTGTTTTTTGATGTCATGATGTGCCGCTCGGCAAGACTTACGAAAAATGAAATGATTTTGTCTATTTTAGCATGAGACCGCCAAGAATGCATTAGCTTGTGTTGCTCTGATTTGACAGCTTGTCCTAAAAATGTCGAAAAAACTTGCCCAAAGCCGACACCCTACGCCAAGCGTGAAAAAAATGCTATAATTATCGGTGCTTTTCGTCCTTAAGGATGGATAAGTGGGATAGATTTTTTATAAAAACAAAACACGCATTGGGAAAAAATGACCAGCACATCATATACCTTACACGGCGACCAAGTCGCATTGGTTGCTCAGCTATTAAAGACGCTCACACTCACCGAAACAGAAAAAGACGTGTTCGTGGGGGAAAGTTATGATTATGTCGGACCTAGGGTTTTTGGCGGGCAAGTGCTGGCACAGGCGTTGATGGCGGGTTTTCATAGCCTAAACACCCCAAAGCCGTGCCATAGTTTGCACGGGTATTTTTTAAGGGGTGGGGACATTCACTACCCTGTGCATTATGAAGTGACACGGCTGCGTGATGGCAGAAGTCTGTCTGCCCGTCAAATCACCGCTGTTCAGCACATTAACGGTGAGCGTCATTTGATTTTTAGTATGATGGCGTCTTTTTCACCGATGGACGAGCTTGGGCTGTCTTATCAATCCGCCATGCCAAACTACCCCACGCCAGATACCCTAAAAACCGAGCAAGAACTCAAAGTCAAATACCTGCACAAAGTCCCCGAGGTACTAAAAGAACGCTTTATGCGTGAGCGTCATGTGCTGATTAAACCGATTACAGAAAAAGACCCCATCACGCCAGAACCCATGCCGCCCAAGCAGGCGACGTGGCTGTCTATTCCTGCGTTAACTGAGGATAGCATAGCAATTCACCAAGCGCTTTTGGCATTTTCGTCTGACTTTTATTTGGTGAGTACAGGGCTGATGAGCCATGGGCTGACTTATGGCAGTGCGGGTTTGCAGATTGCCAGCATTGACCATTCTATGCATTTTCATCGTCCCTTTGATGTGCGTGAGTGGCTTTTGTATGAAATGTGGAGCGATAGCACAAGTTTCGATAAAGGCTTAAATCATGGGCAGTTTTGGCAGGACGGAAAACTGGTGGCAACCACGCAGCAAGAGGGCTTAATGCGTCTGATGGATTTGGGCAAATGTTAATGCGGTGGACGCTTTTAGCGGGGCTTTTGGGTGTGTTTTTAGTGGGCTGTCAAGAGACTTTGCCAGAAAAATCCACCCTTACCAACGCCCAAATCGCAAGTCTAATCCCAAACAGGGTCAAAGAGCGTGAGGCGTGGGCAGAAGACATAGCAAAGGTGTTCGACACCCTAAAAATAGAAAAAACCACCGTCAATATCTGCACCAGCGTTGCCATCATTGACCAAGAGTCGAATTTTTCTGCTGACCCTGTCGTGCCAAATCTTGGGGTGACTTCTTTGGCGGCACTTGAAGAGAAGCTGGAAGAAAAGCTGGGTAAAAACATGGCAGGCGTGTTTAAAAAAATGCTGGCAACCAAGCCTACGCCAGAAAACAACTTTATCAAACAAATCAAAGCGGTAAAAACCGAGCGAGAGCTGGACGAGCTGTACAGAAAAATGTTCGCCCACTTCGGGGAAAGTTATAAAGTGGGCGTGGTGAATGATGCTGCCAAGTTTTTGGGCAAGGGCATTGATGAAAAATTAAACCCCATCACCACCCTAGGTTCTATGCAAGTGCATATCGATTATGCCAAAGACCATCGCCGTGCGAACATGACTGATGACGACCTGCGTGATGATTTATACAGCCGTTATGGCGGCTTGTATTACGGCATTCATCGACTGATGTTGTATCAGGCGGACTATGATAAGCCGTTGTATCGTTTTGCCGATTATAATTCTGGTATGTATTCTAGCCGAAATGCCGCATTTCAACGCCAAGTGGCGACTTTAAGTGGCAAGAAGCTTTCGCTTGATGGGGATTTGTTGATTTACAAAGATGGCAGCCCGAGAGCTGAAAAAGGTCAAACCGAGACCGCGCTCATTGCTGTGGCAGATAAGCTTGGGCTAACCGCTGCCCAAATCCGTCAAGATTTGAAAAAAGAAAAATCGGCGAAATTTGAAAGTACCGCCACCTATCAAGCCGTCAAAAAAGCCTACGCTGCTATGGGCAAAGAACCAAGTTACGCCATCATGCCTGAAGTGGTCATTTCAGGGGTGAAGCTGTCTCGGGATTATAATACCAACTGGTTCGCGACTAATGTCGACAAACGCTACCAAGCCTGCATTAGCACCGCCAAAAAGCAAGGTCTGCCCATTGAGTAGAGCTGCTTTTGGGCTGTGCATAAAAAAACGGGCAAATCGCCCGTTTTGTGTTTTTAGATGCTAAGTGCCTGCACGATTTTGTCGTGAATCCCCCCAAACCCACCATTACTCATCACAATAACGACATCGTCCGCTCCGACATTATCCGCCAAATGCCCAACGATTTCATCAATGTCATTCATCACCATTTGCCCATCTATGTTGCCAATGGCGTTTTTGACCGACCAGTCTAGTCCAACAGGCTCATACCAAATCACGCTGTCGGCAAGGCTTGCACTTGGAGCAAGCTGGGACTGGTACACGCCAAGTTTCATTGTGTTGCTTCTTGGCTCGATGATTGCCCAAATTTTACGCTTGCCTACTTTTTTTCTGGCACCGTCCAAAGTGGTGGCAATGGCGGTGGGGTGATGGGCAAAGTCATCATAAATTTCAACACCCCCCACATTGCCAATCAGCTCCATTCGTCTTTTTACGCCAGCAAACTTAGACAACGCCTCACACGCCACCGCCATTTCTATGCCAATATGCAACGCCGCCCCAATCACCGACAAGGCATTCATTACATTATGCTTGCCTGTCATTTGCCAATTGACCGTGCCGACCGTTTTGCCATTTTGTAATACTTCAAAATAAGAACCATCATCACGAAGCAGGCGAGCGGTCAAATCGGCATTGTCGCCGTCCAAACCTGTACGGACAACAGGCGACCAGCAGCCCATTGCCAAGACTTCATCAATACTTGTCTCCGATACAGGATAGATGATTTGCCCCTGACTTGGGATAGTGCGAACCAGATGATGAAACTGCTTTTGAATGGCGGCTAAATCGTCAAAAATATCGGCGTGGTCAAATTCTAAGTTATTTAAAATGGCAGTCTTGGGGCGATAATGGACAAATTTTGAGCGTTTATCAAAAAACGCACTGTCGTACTCGTCCGCTTCCACCACAAAATAGGGGCTATTTGTCAATCTGGCACTTTGGGGAAAACCCAGTGGCACACCGCCGATAAGAAAACTTGGATTAAGCCCTGCAAAGTCCAGCACCCAAGCAAGCATTGTGGAAGTTGTGGTTTTGCCGTGCGTGCCAGCAACCGCCAAAGTGTGCTTGCCTTGTAAGATATAATCCGCCAAAAACTGCGGCCCTGAGGTATAGGCAAGTCCACTATCCAGCAAATATTCCACCGCATCAATGCCTCGCTTCATTGCATTGCCGACCACCACCAAATCAGGCGTGGGGTTTTGTAGGTGTGAGCGGTCATAGCCTTGCATCAGCTGTATGCCTGCGTTTTCTAGCTGGGTGGACATTGGCGGATAGACATTTTGGTCAGAGCCTGTTACAGTATGCCCAAGCTCTCTTGCCAAAAGAGCCAAAGACCCCATAAAAGTGCCACAAATACCAAGAATATGAATGTGCATAGGTTTTCTCAAAAATTTAAAAGATAAAATGAGGGTATTTTAGCAGATTTTGGGGCGACTTGGGGGAGAATTTAGATGGCTAATAGCCGTCATTTTCGCCAAAAGAATGAAAAATCACTTTTTTACGCCCTTGCAATTCATATTCCACAAAAATCCCATCTGTATTTTCATTGACAAAACGGGCATTGTCCAAATAAGGCGGTAAATCATCAATTTGCAACCTTTCATCATAGGTTTTGGGTTCTAAAATGGTTTCGGCAATGTCATCAAAAAATGGGCGGTGGGTATTTTTTTCAAATAGGGCATTTTGTTTTTGATAAATATACACTCGGGGCATTGATAACACGCTGTGCCGAGTCACTTCTAAGCGATAAGTGTCATTTAGGGTGATTTGCTGATAATCATCAATGGTGCTAAAAAAGAGCATCAGCCCAAAAAATGGAATTGCCATTGGCAAAATGCTTAGCCCCACCATTGACAACAGCAACGCCCCATAAAACTTTACCCAGCGTTTTTACCAAAACACAACAATTAAAATCAGCGTACCAATTAGCCAGCTCCACCCAATCATTTTGGGTGTCCAATAACCCAAAAATTGCCAATCAGACGAATACCATTCAATCAGCAATAGCAATGAATTTATCAAATAAAAAGTTAAAAAAGTATGGCGGGCGAGTTTTTGCATTAACTTATGATTTCTTAAAAATCAGCTTAGCCAGCCACAAATGCCCCAAGGTAAGTCCTGCAAAAAATATCAAACTTTGTTCTGGAATGGATAAGCCAAACAAAGTCCACGACACATCTAAGCAGTTGCCGGGGGAGGATAACACCAGTTTTAAAGCGTCTAGGGCTGGGACGGTTTGCATTAAATAATCAAGGCTCGCCCCACAAGACGGAATTTCATCAGGCGGAAACCAAATCATAAAGCTATGACGAACGGCAACCCCAAACGACCACAAAATCCCGATAAAAGACAGACCCCACAAGCCCCATTTTAGCCAATTTTTTTTGGGATTAACAAGGGCAAAGAGGAGTGAAAACAGTCCCATCACCCAAAGCCCAATCCGCTGCAAAATGCATAAATTACACGGCAATAAAAATAATACTTGCTGCAAATACAAAGCGTACGCCGTGCCAATCACACTAAATAAGGCAAGGATAAAAAATAAAATTCTGGGGCTGTATAGGAGTTTTTTCATTGTTTTTACTCAAAATGGCGATACTGCTGAACATAGTCATAAAACGACACATCATCTTGGTTTTCCAAAGATTTTTGCTCGTCCCACGAGGCTTTGGCGATGGTCTCAAAGTGTGCCAAATCCTCATCACTTATCGGCGTGGCGAGCAGAGTTTCACGGTGCTTGTCGGATAGTGCCTTGCCTGCCCTCCAAGTGCTACCATATTCTAAGCTGTCTTTAATCAAGCGAGCGGACGGCGTTAAATCACTGTTATTTGCCAAACTTTGCATTTGTTTTAAGGCATTGCCATAGTCGCTTGTTTGATAAGATTTATCAAAAATTTCGGCAATGTCTTGCATTTTTGTTAAATGATTTAATAGCCATTCTTTAAAATTGACACTTTGACCATCAACCAAAATTTCTACCTTATCATCTCGCCCATTATTGACAATGGTTTCAATATTTTGGGCGATTTCTTGTTCTTCATCTGGCAAAAGTTCAGCAGATGGTGTCAATAGACAATACAACGCCAAAATCTCCAAAAAGCAGGCAGTCGTCTTAGAAATACCAATCGGACTGTATGGGTCAAGGTCAATGGCTCGAAACTCAATATAAGCAATGCCTCGCTCATCTAGGGCTGCTGTGGGCGTTTCGCCTGATTTGGTGATTTGTTTGGGGCGAATGGGGCTATAAAATTCATTTTCAATTTGTAGAATGTGGTCGTTGATTTGAATGGGGTTGCCGTCCTTGTCGTCCACACCGATGGCGGTAAAGTCGGCAAAGGGCGTGCGAATCGCACCTCGCAAGCCTTTGATGTACTCATTCAAATCATTATAACGAATATCCAAATCTTTTTGCACGCTGTTGGTGTAGCCAAGTTTGCCCATACGAAGTGAAGTGGCATTGGGAGCGTAGTAGCTGTTTTTTTGCTCGGTTAAAGGCTGTAAATTGTGGTCTTTGCCCTTGACAAAACAAGCACAGACGCTTGGGCTTGCCCCTGTCAGATACAGGACGATGGGGCTTAGGCGTTTAAAGTTACGAATGAGTGCTAGGTATTTGGCATTTTTAAATTCGGCAAATGATATGGCTTTGTCCGTTGTCTCATACCACGCATTAAAAAGCTCATCGCCAATGGAGAAATTATAATGCAGTCCTGCAATGGTCTGCATTTTACGCCCATATCGCACGCCAAGCCCTGAGCGGTACAGGGTTTTTAGTTTGCCGATGTTTGAAGTGCCATAGTCCGCCAAAGGAATGTCCTTGTCCTTATCCGAGAGCATACACGGCATTGACAAGCCCCACATCACTTCGTTGTTTTCTAGGGACTTATGCACCAAAATATGCAGTTTGGTCAGCATCTCTAACGCCTCGTCAATGGTCTTATAAGGTGGGGTAATCAATTCCAAAAGATTTTCTGAATAATCGGTGGTGATATAAGGGTGGGTCAGCTTTGAGCCAAGTGAATGTGGGTGGGGCGTCTTGGCAGAATAGCCTGTATCCGCCATTCTAAGCCCTTCTTTTTCAATGCCTCGTTGTAGGGTGGAGAGGTGGGTAGGGGTGAGCCAAGTGGGCAAAGAAAAAGTTGGTGTGGTCATGATGTGTCCTAGAAATGGTTAAATGCTATCGGCATAAAAAATTAACTAATCTACTATTATAAACAGCGTGTGGATTTTGGTAAAGTGGCTTTGTGTGAATAGCATTGCTGTTTTATCAATGCAGACATTCACCGCTTAAGCGACGCTTAGGGCATGGCGTTGTCCTTGCCCGTTACATCAATCACCCAAATCTCCGAGCGTGAACCTAGACGAAACGGCACACCCCAAAACCCAAAACCAGACGACACCAAAAAGTGCGTGTCGTTAATCTTTTCATAGCCGTAGCCCACACGGTTAATGGCTTTGACGATGAAGTTAGCAGGGAAGACTTGCCCGTTGTGCGTATGCCCTGAGACTTGTAGGTCGATGGGCAGGGTGGCGTGCGTGTCGATGTCGCTTGGGCGGTGGTCGACAAGCACCACGGGCAGGCGGGTGTCCACGTCTTTTAGGAGTGCGGCGGTGGGTAGGCGGCTGTTGTGGTGGTCGTCATAACGCCCGATGATGGCAAGCGTGCTGGTTTTTCCATCTTTTTTGAGGGTCAAGGTGGTACTGTCGTCATTGAGTAAAATCGCCCCACCGTCAATGATGGCTTGCGTGATACTGCGATAGGCGTGGGTGCGGTAAAGGTCGTGGTTGCCCAGTGTCGCCACCGTGCCGAAGCGAGGGGCGGTCATGGCACGCTGCAGAGCGTCCGCCATTTCTAATTTTTCAAACTGCTCGGTGTCATCGTCCATGATGTCCCCTGGCATCAGCAAAAGGTCAACCTCGTGCGTTTTTATGAGCGTTTCTAATAATGCCAGTTCACGCTTACCGAACATCTTACCAAGGTGTAAATCGCTCGCCACCGCAAGGCGGACGGGCGTGGGCAGGGGCTTGTCAATTTCGATGGCAAGGTGACGCACCGTGGGGGCGTAGGCATTATATACCGCAAATCCTAGCACCAGCCCAAAGCTTGCCACTGCCAGCAGTCGTTCAGGCAAAACTAAGACCACGCCTGCCTTGTTCAGCCCATAAATCAGCCCGACACTCAGCAGTGCCGACAGCGACCATAGCCATAAAACCGCAAGCCAGCCAATCGCCAAGCGAAACTGTCCGATGAACAGCGTGGCAAAGAGGGCATTGCTTAGAATAAATACAACGATGGCAATGGGCAAAAACCCCGCCGACCACCAAGGACGCACAAGCCAATGCAGACTTTTTGCCAATCCGAAATTCAGCCCTTGCATACCGATGATGATGGCGGTGATAATTAACCAACGCATAATTTTACTCTTTAAATAATCTTAATAATAAAAACAAGAAAAAATAACAGGCTATTATAGTGGAAAGCGATGTAAAAACCCACCGCCGATTTGTTTAGGCTGTCTTAATAATGCAATACTTTTATAGAAAAATGTGACACAAATATAAATGAATGCAACCGCAGTTATCCAAGGTCAATCCAAGCCAAAAACCACTAAGCGTTCAGAGATTTTTTAAGGGGATTTTATGATAAAAATAGACAAAATACCGTTTTAGTAACGTTTTTTGGCATTTTATCGGAATATTAGAGAAGTTAAAATATACACTTGACTTGTTTTTATTTTGTGGTTTAATAGGGATAATTGCATTGCGTAGGGTGTCTTTATTATTGTGAAGTTATACTTAAAAGTATAATGATATATAGTAATGAACCGCAATGTGAATTTTTTGGCGTTCTCACCACTGATAGATAGGAGCATTCCCATGCCACAAACTCAATTTCAAACTACCGTTGCTGACCAAGCCGCTGCTGATGCCATCGTTGCCAAAGGCGAAGGCGTTGCAGGCGTACTTTTCGTAAACGTAAACAAAGACAGCGGTACTGTGGTTGTGACACATGGTGCTGACTTTGATGAAGGTGCGTTTAAAGCAGCAACTGGCATCTAAGTTTAGCTATTTTTAGCAAACAAAAACCTCTTAGCAATAAGAGGTTTTTTAGTAATGGCTGTCTTGATAGCTTGCTTTTAACGCTTGCCATAGCACTTTTTGCTCGTTTGTCATGGTGCTTGGCGTGATAATCACAATCTGTACCAGTAGGGGCTGACCTCCCGTCTGAAGCTTTAATAATGCCCCCGTCTGCACGCCTTCGGGCAGTTTGATTTTAAACGTCCTATCATCAAAATTAAACAAAATCTCATCGCCTAGTAGGGCTTGCCATGGCAGTACTTTTAGGGTGAGCGGCTCGTCTTTTTGGGCGAGTTTTTGTTGTAGATTGTTTTGAACAGTTTTTTGTAAATTGTTTAAATTATAAGCAAACTGCCGTCCCACCACTTTGGCATTGTAGGCGGTGCGGTGGACAAAACTGTCCAAATTGTCCGCCACATCAGAAAGCTTAACCCCCGCAATCGTTTGATTTAACAGGCTTTCGGCAACCAGTTTCCTATCATATTCCGCCCGCCGTTTTGGGTCTTTTAGGGTGTGGTAGGCAAGGTTAATCCGCCACGCTTCGTTGTCGTGGTCGCTGTCGGTGTTTTTGTCGGGGTGTGTTTTGGCAATGCGTTTGCGGTAGGCGACTTTGATTTCGCCAATCGTGGCACTTTTTTTAATGCCCAAAATTTGATAATGGGTTTTTTCTTTGTTTTTCAATGGGTTGTCCTTTTAAATTGGCAAATCAAACGCATAAATTGTAAGGTGCGTACCACGCACCGTTATTGGTATTTTAGTGATAAATGGCGCGTGATACGCGTTTACGCCCAATTCTGCACTTACTCCCCCGAAAGTTCACTTTCAAGCTGCTCCAATTCGTCCATTTTGATGAGCAATTCTTCTTCATCACTTACCAAATTGGCTTGTAAATTCGCTTGTTTTTCCAATAATTTCAATAGCTTATCTTTATTGCCATCTTCATAAAGCGTGGTATCAGAAAGCTCGTTTTCAAGTTTGGTAAGGGTGTCGCTCAAAGTTTCTAGCGATTTTTCTAATTTTTCAATCGCCTTTCTAAGCGGGGCGGTTTTTTGGCGAATCTCGGCATTTTTTTTACGCAGTTCTTCTTTGGATAAACTTGGCTTAACCGATTGATTTTCGGCAGATTTTAAGGTTTCTTTTTTTAGGTTCTCTTTGTGGGATTTTTGTCTGTCAAGGCGAGCTTGGCGTAAGTGGTTGGCGTAGTCGTTCATATCGCCGACAAATTCTTCTGCCTTACCAGAACCCACAAGGAGCAAACTGTCGCACACGCTCAAAATCAGCTCTCGGTCGTGGCTGACCAGCACCACCGCCCCGACAAAGTTTTGCAGGGCGAGCATTAGAGCATCACGCATTTCTTTGTCCAAATGGTTGGTCGGCTCGTCCAAAATCAAGACATTCGGGCGTTGCCACACAATGAGTGCCAGCGTCAATCTTGCCCGCTCTCCGCCCGAAAAGGACAGCACATTTTCGTCAATTTTGTCGCCCTTAAAATTAAAACTGCCCAAAAAACTTCTTAAAATAGCGTCCGAAGTCGTGCCAGCCAGCCGTCTTAACAAAATCATCGGACTTGCCGACAAATCGAGTGCGTCCATTTGGTGCTGATTAAAATAGCCAAGCCGTAGATTTTCGCTGACAAAATGTGTGCCAGACAACAGGGGCAACTGCCCCACAAGGGCTTTGATGAGCGTGGATTTACCTGCCCCATTCGCCCCCAAAATGCCAAGCCGTGTGTCGGGCGTAATTTCTAATTTTACCTTAGTTATCAATGGCTTGGCATTTGGAGAATTGTCATAACCAATGCTGGCATTTTCTAGCTTTAATAAGGGCGAACTCATCACAGAAGGTTCATAAAATTCAAAACTAAATTCGCTGTCCGCCATCACAGGGGCAAGCTCGGTCATTCGTTCAAGTTGTTTGATACGGCTTTGGGCTTGGCGTGCTTTGGTCGCTTTGGCACGAAAACGGCGGATAAAATCTTCTAAATGGGCGCGCGTTGCTTGCTGTTTGTCATAGGCTTGCTGGGCTTGGGCGAGTTTTTCACTACGCATTTTGACAAACCCACTATAATTGGCGGTGTAGGCGGTCAGGGTGTTGTATTCAATGTGAACGATTGTTTTGACCACTTTGTCCAAAAAGGCTTGGTCGTGACTGATGATAATGAGCAGCCCGTCAAAGTCAGCAAGCCACTCTTCAAGCCATAAAATCGCATCCAAATCCAAATGGTTGGTCGGCTCGTCAAGCAGTAGCACATCGGCACGGCTCATCAAGGTGCGAGCAAGGTTTAACCGCATTCGCCAGCCGCCCGAAAATTCGCCCACCTTTTTGTCAAATTCGTGTTGCCCAAAGCCAAGCCCAGACAGGATTTGACTTGCCTTTGACGGAATGGTGTAGCCGTGAATGTTGTCAAATTCTTGGTGCAATTTGCCAATCTCATCGCCCGTCAAGCCGTCTTGATTGCTAAGTTTTGTGTTTAGTTCATACCAAACTTTGTCGCCTTGCAAGGCATAATCAAGGGCGGTAGTATCGGTACTTGCCACTTCTTGTGCCATATGGGCAATGTGCCAAACGCTAGGGCAAGAAAACTCGCCACCGTCCACGCTATGCTCGCCCAAAATCACGGAAAAAAGGGTAGATTTGCCCACGCCATTTTTGCCCACCAAGCCGACTTTTTGCCCGCGGTGCAGTACCAAATTTGCCTTGTCAAATAAAATGCGTCCGTCTCGGCGAACTGCGACATTTTTTAATTCAATCACACCAATGCCTTGTTATTTTTTGGAAAAAACCCATTATACCACAAAACTGCACCACAAATCGCCCCGACAAATTGGCAGGTTAATTCCCCATTGACAATAGCAATTTAATTGCTTATAAAATCGTGGTAAAATAGCAAAACTAAACAGCCTGTTTGTCAGGTGCGTATCACGCACCACCATTGGGCATTATTTTTTTTAAAAATGGTGCATTTTCGCACCTGACAAATGACAATGTATTGATTTTAGAATAAAAACTTCCTGCAAAACCCAAAAATAAGGAAAACAGCTCAAAGTGAGCTTGTCGAACCGTCGCTGTTTTCTTTCACTAAAAGGCATAGCTTGGGGCGAACGAAAAAAGCCTAGTTCTTCAGGAAGTCTAATCAGGAAAATTTAAAATGAACCCCCTAACCCTAACCGACAACGCTGCCGAAAAATTACGCCGTCTAAAAGCCGATGAGGGCAATGACGCCTTGATGTTAAGAGTGTATATCACGGGCGGTGGATGCTCAGGCTTTTCGTACAATTTTGATTTTGCCGAAGATTTGGACGATGATGATGCAACGTTCGCCAATGGCGATGATGTGTTGGTGGTAGACAGTCTTAGTTATCCGTATTTGGCGGGTTCAACCATCGATTATACGGAAGGATTGGCGGGTTCTCGCTTTATCGTGGACAATCCCAACGCCACCACGACTTGTGGGTGTGGGTCGTCTTTTTCTATTTAATACCCTTAATAAAATTAGGTATTTTATTCAATCCATAATATTAAGGGATATTGTTATTGATTAGAAAAAAACTACCGCTTATCTTAAAAGTTCGTTCTTTCTATGGGTTTTTTAAAAAAAGTATTGCAATTCACCTAGGCTTGTGTTTTAATAAACTCGTATGCAACTACAAAGTAATTTGTTATCCATCATTAACATAAATCTGATTAGGCAACTAATTCTTTTTTAGCGTTAATGCTGAATAACTATTACTCATAAATCACTTTATAAATATGAGGAATAGTATCATGGCAAAATTATCTCTTGACAACCTAAGCGACATCGACGGTTTCGTAGCAGCTGCTCTAGTAGACAGCGAATCTGGTCTAGCTTTGGCTACTTTGGGTTCAGGTCTTGACCTAGAACTAGCAGCTGCTGGTAACACTGAAGTAGTACGTGCTAAGCGTAAAACTGCTAAAGCATTGGGTCTAAAAGATTCTATTGAAGATATCCTAATCACCCTAAGCGGTCAATACCACTTGATTCGTCCATTGGTTCGTAACGAAAACCTATTCTTGTACCTAGTGCTTGACCGTCAAAAGTCTAACCTAGCTATGGCTCGCCACAGCTTGAAAGGTTTCGAAACTGAACTAGATTTCTCTTAATTCTTAAGAGCTATCTGCTGAGTTTGAAAACACCCACTTTTAGTGGGTGTTTTTTATTGCCTGTTTTTTTGAAATAGACCAAAAATTAACACGCCTGAATGCTGTTTAAGCTTATTTGCAACAGAGAAGTTAACATGCAAGGTATTAAAAGGTTTGTTAATTAAACTAAAAACGCACCACGTTAAGTTTTTTCGTTCATGGTGGATTTGGAAGCTTAATGGGAAAATTTTTTATCCGAAGTTAAGCTTGGGGTGGGCGGTTTTGGCAGTTTTTAAAGTTAAGTGCTGGCTTGGGTAAGTGATGGCATAAAAGCCATCACCTATGATGGCTGAGCGGCTTGATAGAAAGTTTTGATGTGGTGTTGTTGTTTTTATTATCTGGTGTTTTTGTCGCTTTAGGGTTTAGTCTACTTTTAGCCAGACAGGTAGCTCGCTGTGATGGGTCGTGGCATAGCTACTTAGACTGTGGTTGGTTTGGCGGATTGAGCCGATTTGTACCCATTGCCCACGTGTGGCGGTAAGGTGCGTGCTAAGGGCTTGTTCGCTTAGGGTGGCGGTGCGGTGTCTTTGATTTAGGTTAATGGCGATTTGTCCATTGGGTAGGTTTCTGGTGGTGGCAGAGATGCCATCAGACAGCGTTGCCCAGTGTGTGCTTTGAAGGCGGATTTGCCAGATGCCATGACTGGTGGCGTATGCACCTGCGTGATTTTGGGCAAGTCCGATGAGTGTACTTTGGCTAATGGATAGGGGGTACCCGTGCGTGCCACGTACTTGATATACGGTGTTTTGGCTTTGGCGGGTGCTGTGGCTTTGGTAGTTGCCATTTACCCACACGTCTTGGTGTATGCCGACAGTGAGCTGACCGCCTTGGCTATGACTGTGCTGTCTTTGCCCGACCGCCACGGACAGTGTCACGGGTGCGGGGGCGGTGTCTATTTGTGTGAGCAGTGACTGAATGCGTGCATAGTCGCTTGGGCTTGCGTAAATGATGAGCTTGTCTTGATAGGCGGTGACACTGCCACCGTCTGACAGCTGTGCTTGGGCGACGCTTGCCAGTGCCTGTGCGTTATCGTAGGTGTCTAGCACGTAGGTTTGCTTTGTGTGGGCAAAGGACGCAAAAGGCAACGACAGCGCCAATGCCAAAATTACGCCACGCATCATGCTTTTAATCCTAAGACGTCCTGCATATCATATAGACCTGCAGGCTTGTCTTTTAGCCAAAGGGCGGCACGCACCGCCCCTGTGGCGAAAGTGCTTCTTGACTGGGCTTTATGGGTGATTTCGATGATTTCACCGCCCATGATAAAGCTGACCGTATGCTCACCCACAATCTCACCGCCACGCACAGCGTGTACGCCGATTTCGCCTTGTGTGCGTTTGGCTTGTCCATGTCTGCCATGCACCAGCGTGTCTGTTAGGGCTTGGTTTCTGGCGTCCGTGACGGCTTTTGCCATCATCAGGGCGGTGCCTGAGGGGGCGTCTAGCTTGTGCTTGTGGTGTTTTTCGATGATTTCGACATCTGCGTCCAGTCCAAGTACACGGGCAGTGGTCGCCAAAAGATTTAAGGACAGATTTACGCCTGTGGAGTAGTTGCCTGCATAGACGATGGCGATTTTTTCACTGGCTGTTTTTAGTTTGGCTTCCGCCTTGGCGTCCAGACCTGTGACGCCCATTACCAAGGCGGTGTCGTTTTTTATACAAAAATCCAAGGTCTCGTCCAGTGCTTCAGGCAAGCTAAAATCAATCAGCACCTCACACGCCCCCGTAAATCCCTCCATGGGCGAAAGCGATGTGCCTGCCTTATCCGTACCGATAAACTCCCCTGCGTCCACACCGATAAGGCTACTGTTTTTACGTACAAAGGCACCGCACAATGTGGCGTGGTCTTGATTTAAGGTGGCGTCAATGAGCATACGTCCCATACGTCCTGACGCACCCATAATGGCGATTTTAGTCATGGTGAATTCCTGTGAAAAAATTGGCTTTATTATAACAAAATTTCTTTGATTGTAGGTATGGATTGAGAATTGTTTTTTATGGGTGTTGTCGTGAGTGCGGTTATAAAATTATCTGGAAGGTGCTTTTATAAAAATATAAATTTTTTTTAATTTGTGGTTGTGCTTTTCTTTTTTTTTGCTATATTGAAAGTGCAAGTTTGGTGAATTTTTGTACTGGATTTGCAATTTTAAAAAATCGTCTCTTTGAGATTGTTTTTCTTTTTTTTGCAAGGAGGTTTTATGTGTGAATTAACGTTTAATGAAATCAACGTTGTCAGCGGCGGTTTGACATGGCGTGATAGACGGCAGAGCGACAACGTCATTGATTTGCGTTCAGGGTACGCACACACCAACAGAAGCTTTGGTGTTGACTTTTTGGATGTGAAGGCTCATTATGAGCAAACAGGCACCCTGTTAAATGTTCGAACCGACAGGGAAATAGAGAAAGAAAAAGAAAGGCGTTTTGTCTGGAGATGATGTTTTGGGCATTGCACTGATTGTGTAATGCCTTTTTATGGAGCGATAAGATGAAGTATTTATTGTTATGTGTTTCGTTGTTGGTGCTTTTTGGTTGCAGCAAAGAAGAGGTTGGCTCGCATTGGAGGCAATCTGAGCAAACAACTCACCAAGCCCAAACAATCCAGCCGCATGATACACAGTCCGCCTTGGTAGATAAGAATGAGCGTTATTCTGGTAAGGTGTTGGCGGCTTTTGAGAGCTTTGAATTTATTTATCACAGGGAGGTGTATTATATTATTGATAATAATCGCCATGTATCTGATATTATTACTCAAAAAAGAGCCGATGGTCAGACATTTTATGTGGATAAAGAGCTGTGTCTTTTGGGAAAGATGATGGATAAGTCTGATAATAGAGGTGAGGGCTTTGGTCATTTATCTAAATATGACAAAGCCATTTTGGTTGAGGGTTTGTGTTAGGCACTGCCTGTGATTTTTATTAATATGTGCCATATGCTTGATTCGAGAGCATATTTTTTTATTTTATCAATTTATTCACGAAAGATTATTAAAATAGCCATAGGATTCTTGTAAAACTCAAGCATCTTGGTGTGCAAGCCTTGATTTTGGTGAATTTAAAGTCAGGGAAAGTCAATAACACTGGCGAAGATATAAGAGATTTAACAAGCAATTCGTGATAAATGGTTGTTTTTTTATGATAAGTGGATTTGATTTTTTTTTTAAAGATATATCATAATGAAATCACTAATTAAGTGTACAAGGATTGATTTTTATTGCTTTAGTCGTTTGGGGTGATATATATGACAATTAATAGTGTTGTTGGTTTTTTGATTCACGCTTGACTTTTCTTTTTTGTGATGGTGGTCGCCATCGCCGAAATGACTTATGGAAAGCACTAGGGAGAAGTATGAAAGAAAGCTGAGTTCGTAGAGTAAAAATAAATTTCGTGATTGTTATTTTCTTTCTAGAGGTTACAGGATACATCATGTTAAAAAGTATTTTTAAATGGCTAAATATAGGGGTTTATTTTCTTATATTTGGTGTGATTTTACAATTTGCTGCGTTTTACTATTACGGCACAATGGTGGTAGAACCTCAAGAAATGATTGACTATATGCTAGATAGTACCGTGCGTGATAGCATTATAACAGTGCTGTATGGTATGAGTAACGGCACGATATTTTTTCTGATTTACGCATTGGTTTGTTTGGCTGTGTCTTTTGTTAAAAAACAAAAAGCTAAACGCATGATTGATGATTAACATGAATGTAAGGAGGAGTACATATGAGAGTGTTGACGACAGTTGAGATTAGTGGCGTATCTGGAGGTGGAAAAACAGGTGCCGATACTGCAAGAGAGCAACGTTGTTTGGCTGCTGTCAAGGAAAATGCTGAAAGCATGATAGGCTTTAGAGATGTAAGAGGGTTTGTTAGTGGTGGCTTGGAGGCGTTATTGGGTGGAGCTAGGACGATACAAAGTAATCCTGATTGTTTGGATGCAATCAGGGTTTCTAGACAAAAAGATGAGATAGAGCGTAGCAGGCACGCAGAAGATGCTTTTTCTACAGGCGTAGGTACGAGTTCTACGGGTACTGGCGGCAGCTTGACTCATCAACTATGGGAGAGAGATGGGTTTGGCGGTAGGGATTAAATGCCCTATTCTGCCAAGAAGTCCTAGATACTAAAAACCAACTGGACGGGTACGATTTTACCTATTTCAGTTGGTTTATCTTTGCATGTATTTCTTTGCAAAAATTACAAATAAATCAAAATTTACCCTTGTATGCATAGTAAATTCCACGGTAGATTAAAACCATAAGTTAGTAGTTATTCTCATATTAACTTATGGTTATGATTTTCACTTATCAAAAGGAGCTAATTATGCGTAAATTAACGTTTAATGAAATTGAGATGGTAGCTGGTGGTGAGCGTGAGGGGCTTTTATCCGACCCAGGTTGGGGTGCTACCGTGGGAGGGATTATTGGCGGTAAGCTTGGAGTTGGGGGTTCATCGGCGGGTGCTGCGATAGGTCATGCTATAGAAAACGCCGATTATGATAAGCTGGGAGAAGATTATAAAGATTGGCTTGAAAAAGAAATGGAAGATGGTCTAATCCATAATGATTAGATGAAACAAAAGGTATTACTTAACTTATGCCAAAGAATTGGTGAGTAATGCCTTTATTTATATTGATTACCGATATTTAAAAAATTAGTTAGGAGGTTTTATGAATATTAATCTAAGAAGAGGTATTTATACGCTGATTGCTACCAGTATCGCAGGTTTGGTTTATATGTTGATAAAATACAATATTGGATTTGATTCGGGGTGGAAGGCTTGGTTGACTTTTTTTGTTTTGTATGGTGCTGCTTTTGCTGTTATTGAAGTGGCTTATAGGATTTATGAGAAAAAATTAACACAATTATTATAGTTGATTGTTGACCTAAATTAGCTTAGAAGAAGATGGTTTTAGTGGTAGAGATTAAATGACCCTATTCCGCCAAGAAGCCCTAGATGCTTAAAAAGTAAACTGGACGGATATGATTATTCTAACTCATCTGGTTGCTTTAATGGGGCTTCGGGGTTGTTGGGGCATGAATGAGGTGAAATTAAAAAACTGGAAAATATTTGACCATTTCATATTTATGATATAACATAATTATAAATGAGCTAATGCTCAAATGTTTAACCTAAGTTTAACGGAGTATACGATGCGTGAATTGTCTTTAACTGAAATTGCTATGGTGAGCGGTGGAAAACATGATCCTCTTGGGGGAGGCGGCGGGGGTGGTGGCGTAGGGCTCTCTATGGCTACTGGTTCACTGTCTAGTATGGGTGGTTATGTTGGGGGCAAGACTGTCACAAATGAACCAATCAAGACTAGCGAACTTGCATTTAGCGGATTAACTGGGCTTATGTTGGGGTATTTTGGTGGTCCAGTCAATTCTGGTAAGCAAGCAGTTGATATTGTAGGCTCTAACACCACAGTAGGAGTTTTACAGGCGGCATTTTCCAATCAAACATCAAATAATAATGGCAGCAACAAGGCTGGCTTAGATTACCAAGACACCAACAAAAAATAGGCGAGACAATGGATTTTGTTGAATTTTTGGGGTCATTTTCGTTATTTCTTGCTGGTTTTTTGGGTGCAGTATCAGCATATTGGCTAATTTATCACCGATTTCCAAAAATTAAAGATACGATGGGTGGGTTTGCCTACTTAACCGTTGTTGCTTGTCATATTCTTGGCTATTTTGTGATGCAAGAGCCGATTTTTAAAATACTACTTTTTATTTTTACCTAAAAGGTAGCATTTACTTTGCGAAAAAGTGGTTCGGCTTTTATCAATAACTTTTTTAAGTTTGTGTTATGTTGTCTAATATACCCAATGATTTTATTGATAAGTATCAAGATAAGAAACCTATTGTGATTAAAAAGTGTTTTGATGTCAATGGGCTGTCTTGGCAAAAAATCAATGAAGTCATCGAACGAAATAATATTCACTCCGATGAGTTTAAAATTGCCTATCAAGGCATAGTGGATAAACATCATTATATTGAGCAATATGATGATGTTGGCTCAACTCGTTATCGTCTAATTAAACCTATTGTTTATGATTTGCTTAAACAAGGGGCAACCTTGATTGCTAATAGAATTGTTAATGAGCCAACTATTGATAAATTTGCTCGCCAAATTGCTAAACTAACAAGTAGACAGACAATTACTAGTATGTATGTGGCTTTTGGGGATAAAGATTCTTATAAGGCACATTGGGATACTCGTGATGTATTTGCAATTCAAATTAAAGGGCGTAAGCGTTGGGTAATTTATGAGCCGACATTCCCAAACCCCTTGTATATGCAACAAAGCAAATATTTTGAAGAGACACACCCTTGCCCAGATACTCCTTATATGGATGTTATCCTAGAAGAGGGTGATATGTTGTATGTGCCTTGTGGTTGGTGGCATAACCCTTCGCCACTTGGAGAGAAAACGGTGCATTTGGCGATTGGAGCTTTTCCTGCTTTTGGCTTGGATTATATGGAGTGGCTTTTAAAGAAATTGCCAGACTTGCACGAAATTAGAAAGCCAATGTCAAATTGGCAAAATGATGGTGATAATCTTAAAATACTATCGCAAAAAGTTGCTGATTTAATTGCGGACCAATCCACCTACAATGAATTTATGCAAGAATTTATTGGGGAAAAACGAGTGGAAAGCAATTTGGCATTAGAATTGTTGGGTAATGGAAAAATCAATGAACTGCCAATGACTGCTATATTAAGATTAAATTCTAATCAATCTTATAATGAGAACGATAATTTTATTATCGCCAACGGTATAAAACTAACATTGGATAATGATTTTAAATCAATTATTCTTTATATTGCTAATCATTCGACCGTCTCTGTGTCAGATATTTTTGATAACTTTAAAGACATAGAGCAAGAAAAACTGATGAATACCTTGTATGGGTTATGTCTAAATGATATTGTAGAAGTGGTTAGTTATTGACAATGACCCTATTCCGCCAAGAAGCCCTAGATGCTCAAAAAGTAAACTGGACGGGGACGATTATTCTAACTCGTTTTTAGTCAGTTTTGCTTTTATTATCAAATGTTTTCATAATAAATTTAAGGCACTTAATCCAAAAAATAAGAACAAACGGTATATTTTTTATGATAAATGGTATTGTTTTTTTGCATTTTAGTATATTATATCATAACTCATATAAATGAGCATTACTCTTGTTTTTAATCAATATCAGGAACTATATGAAACTGGATTTTAATATGTCGTCTGATGAGTTTAGGCGAGAGGTACTATACCAAAAGCCCAAGCTATTTAAGGGGGCGGTCAAACATTTGGATGTTTCTTGGCAGCAGATTAATGAGCTGTATCAGCGAGCAAACCCAGTGGACGAATTGTTTCGTTTGCGTAAGGGAAGTATTGTTCCTATATCAGAATATGTGGAAAGTTTTGATGATACTGGGCGTACTCGCCATCGTTTTATCAAACCTGCCATTTACCATCATCTCAAAAATGGGGCAACCATTGTTTATAATCGTATCAATAATGAACCTTTTGTAGATAATATTGCCAAGCAGATTTCGCAATTTGCCAATGCCCCAACAGTAACAAGTGGTTATCTCGCCTTTGGCTCTGATGCGTCTTTCAAATCGCATTGGGATACTCGTGATGTTTATGCGGTGCAATTAAAAGGAAAGAAGCATTGGTCTATATCCAAACCTAATTTTACCAATCCACTATATATGCAACAAGCCAAAGATATGGATATTGCAGAACCAAGCCAAGTGGATATGGAAATTGTATTGGAAGCTGGTGATATTTTATATATTCCAAGAGGGTGGTGGCACAATCCTGTACCAATGAACTGTGAAACTTTTCATTTGGCAATCGGCACATTTGCCCCAACAGGCTATGACTATATAGAATGGCTATTAAAACAAGTACCAACCATTGAAAGTGTTCGTCATAATTTGGATAATTGGCAAGCAGATAAAAGCAATATCAATGATGTCGCCAATCAAATTTCAAATATGATAAACAATAGCGATAATTACGAGATTTTTATGCAAGAATATCTTGCCAATCATCGTTCGGACAGTCGTTTTAATATGGAAATATTTGGTAATCCACACAACAATGAATTGCCAATGGATAGCCTAATTAGCTTAAATACTGTTGATACTAGAACGATTGAGAACGGCTATATTATTGCCAATGGTACAAAAATCAATCTTGATGAGGATAGTATAAAAATATTGACATTGATTGCGGATAGATATGCAATTAGATTATCGGATATTATCAATTATTTTGATGATAAAGAAAAATCTGTTGAACTAATCAAAAAATTGGCAAATTTTGATGTGGTGGAGATATTGTGATAAAAATATTTTTATTTGGATGCATTTATTCTTTTATTGCATTCATTGTAGTTTTCCTAGCTAACTATATCAATTTGGTTGATTTTCAGTTAGAATTTAGAATATTTTTTAGCTTAATAATGGGCTTTGGATTAAGTGTTTGCAATCTTTATATCTACAAAGATGAATCTCGTTAATTGGAGTATTTTATGCGTGAGCTTACTATTTTTGAATTAAATTTGGTCTCTGGTACGAAATAAGATAGCAATAAAGCGAGTTTGGCTAATGATTAGAATGTGTTGGCGTTTTTTTTTACTTATTTTTGTGCTTTTTCTTTTTGGTGTTTATAGTTAGACCGAAGGCTCTTGATGAAATCTATTATCATCAAGACTATCATTGGGTTTGGGTTTGTCTCATTTATGGAATCATAATGGCAACTTTTTATCTTAAAAAAGAGGTTAAATAATGAGACAATTAAGTATTGCTGAATTAAATTTGGTGAGTGGTGGCAATGTTGTACAAAACCTAGCATCCACCGCATCCGAATATGGTGAAGCTGCTCTTTTTGGTGCTGTCATTTCACAGGCTGGCAAAATTCCTATTTCTAGGGGGATGACTGCGACACAAGGCGGTGCCGCTGGTATTGGCGCATATGGGTCTTGGAAAGCTGGAACAGCTATTGGAAATTGGCTAAATAACAATACTCCGATTCAAGATTGGATAGCAACAGGTATTGACAAAGTAACTGGTTTGGATAAGGCTGGTGTGGAATATGATGATGCCAGTACTACTGGCACTAATACAACCAATCAACCCGACAAATCTGGAAGTGGTTATGGGAATTAATGATAGATTGCTATGACCCTATTTCGTCAAGAAGCCTTAGATGCTCAAAAAGTAAACTGGACGGGGACGATTATTCTTACCCGTCCAGTTAGTTTTACCTTTTTGACTGTTTGTGCCTTATTGATTGGTTTGGTATTGGTTGCTTTTTTGATTTGGGGCGACTATACCAAACGAAGCACAGTAAAGGGTCAGCTTATTCCAGAGCAGGGACTAATATATAGCCATAGCCCAATGAGTGGTATTGTGATTGAGAATGTTGCCTATGACGGTAAATCCGTCAAAAAAGGAGAATTATTATATAAAATTTCCACCGCCCATTATGGTGAAAATGGCAATACCCAAAAGGCGATTGGCGAACAGTTGGCTATCAAAAATGAATTAATAAAAAGTCAAATCTATGCCACCGAACAATCCAATGAAAATGAATTGCGAGCAATTTTGACTGGTATTGACAGATTAAAATCAGACCAAGAAAAATTGATTGCTCAAATCAAATTGCAAGAAACCCAAGTACAATTAGCCCTTGATAATCTAAATCGCTATAAAGAGGTGCAATTGATTGATGGTGTATCGGCTACCGATGTTAATCATCGCCAAATGGAATATAATGCTCAAAATGAACAACTAAATACGCTAAATAGAGAACTCAATAATCTCATTCAACAAATCAAAGAGCAAGAAATTACGCTCAATAGAACCAAGCAATTACACAAATCCAATATTGGACAATTGCAACAATCTTTGTCTGATAATGTTCAATCTAATATCCAAAACAAAGCAAATGAAATTATTGCCATTTATTCTCCGATTGATGGGGTGATTAGTAATATGCATATTAAAATTGGACAGTATATTGATAGTTCAAAGCCATTATTAACGCTACTGCCAAATAACCATCATATCATTGCCGAAATGTATGTGCCAAGCCGTGCCATTGGTTTTGTCAAGGTGGGTGATGAGGTACTGCTCCGCTATCAAGCCTATCCCTATCAAAAATTTGGACACGCCAATGCACAAATCATCTCGGTAGCAAAAACCGCCTTAGCAGGACAAAACATCCAAAGCATTGGCATCGTATCACAAAGCGAACAAATGACTAATGAGCCATTATATATTGTCCGTGCCAAATTAGAAAAGCAATATATCAAAGCCTATGGTAATGATATGCCTTTGCAAGTTGGAATGGTGTTGGAGGGCGATATATTACACGAAACTCGTAAACTCTATGAATGGGTCTTAGAGCCTTTATATAGTATTAGCGGAAAAATTTAATTTTCAATTTGTAAAAAACGGTGCAAATTGCACCTTTTTTATTGTTAAAATTTTAATTATATAGTGGTATTTTTATTATGGATTTTTTAAAAAACATTCATTTTGGCTTTTCTCGTTATTTGCCCATTATTTTGCAGACCGAAAATGCTGAATGCGGACTGGCGTGCATTGCGATGATTGCTCATTATTATGGTTATCATACGGATTTATTTAGCTTACGGCAAAAATACCCCATTTCCCAAAAAGGGGCAACGCTACATACTTTAATGAATATTTGTAAGCAAATAAAATTAAACACCCGCCCGTTAAAATTAGAATTAAATGAATTAAAAGAACTGCGTACGCCTTGTATTTTACATTGGGATTTAAATCATTT
>JAUNEE010000074.1 GCA_030525705.1 Moraxella sp. | reverse complement strand
GAGACATACTTTTGTGTTTCATTGTTCATGTTGGTAGTGGCGATTGCAGTATCTTGTTGTAATTGCACATCAGGACTTACCCCAATATCAATGGCATCTGCATCGCCCACCACCACATCGCCCGTAATACCATCTGTGGTAACAGGCACATACCTATCACCGGCATTTTTAAAGTCAGTGGTTGGGCGATTGGTTTTAATCATTGTCTCATAATTGATTGCGTTGTCTTTGTCGGTGATAAGAGCATAAGACATCATCAGACCATTAAATGCCGAAGTGCTGTCTGTGTTTATCCAGTTTGCCATGTCTTCATATTCAAGAGCGTGATGCCCACCACGAAAAATCTCACCCATTTTTGCAATAAACCGCTTTTCGGTTTTCTTTCACTGGGTGTAAGATAATTTCATTTTGATAAATTCCCATAAAAAATACCCCAATCTGTAAAGTTTGGGGTATTCTTGTTTTTGGGCTTGGATTATCTTAAAAACTCCAAAATCTTGGCAAGTTGGTGCTACAATCAGACCAAAACAAAAATCCCATCTTGTTTTTGCCACGCCAAACGGCTTTGCAAAAGTCAAATCGGTTACACTACCATCTCGCCCATTTCTACCCGTTTCCCCTGATGGACAATTACAAAGCGATGGCGACAGACGATTGATAGAGGTCGCCTTGTCCGCCCTGACATATGGCACCTAAAAACCCGTCCGCCAGTTTATGTGTTAAAATAAGGCAATAAAAAAGACAGGTGTTTTTACCCGTCTTTTCCTAAAACTCAAAATTTATGCCCCACTCAACTTGTTGCATCCAGTGCAACGCCCTTGCAAAATGGTCTATCTTAACTTATCCCACATCGTTTTAAATTATCCCATTTATTGCAGAGCGTGTGGTTGGTTTATTGTGGTGGGGTTTATTAAAGACCGCTGTGAATATGGTTGAATTCTGGTTTAAAAAGTGTGTCATCAAGAAAGCCGCTCAAAGTGAGCTAAGTCGAACCGTCACTGTTTTCCTGCCCGAAGGCATAGCTTAAGGGCGAATAAAAAACCAGTCCAGCATACTTTTTAGACTACGACCTATCGTTGTTTAACTTCAAACGCTACCAAGATTGTTCACTCTTAAGTTTACCTGCGGGTAAAATGGTTTTTCATTGGGTTTCCCAAATTCACTTTGAACAAAAAAACTTAATGTGGTGCATTTTGAGTTTAATTAACTATAGTTCGGTTTAAAATAAGACTTGGCTTAAAGCATTCTGCTTTATTTTCTAATCACCAAGATTATATAGCTGATTGGCATTTTTGGGATTTTCATGCACATATAGGCTTAAAAAAATACACAACAAAGCAATGAAGCTTAAATATAAAATCGGGGCAAAATCTGCATGATAACTTAAAAAACCAAGTAAGGGTGGCATAAAAATGCCCGTCAAAGCATAAACGCTGTTATAGCCAGTAGCGACGGTTCTAAGTCTATTGGGTACGGGGCATAAACGTGTCATGACGGTTGGCATTGCTCCAGTCACGCCTGAAAAAAAGCCAAGTACGCCCATGCTAAAAAACATTAAACTGCCGCCTGTGTCTAAGTCATAAAATGTCCAAATGGCACTAGAAATGAATAATAACAAGCCGATAATGAGTACTTTTCCTGCATTGATATGGTCGGTTAAAAAGCCAAAAAATACCGTTCCCAAGGCAAAAAATACCAAGCAGATAATATAAGCGATGTCAACAAACGTTTCTTGGATAAAAAAGGTTTGTTTGATCAAATCGGGCAATAAAAAAATAAAGACCACCGTGACATTAGCGATAAATAAAGACAGTATCAATACAGGAACAATGCCTGTCCAGCGGTTTTTTTTGATTTTGTCTAAAGAGGGGTGGTGTTGGGGATTGGTTGAGTTTTGTGTGCTGGGGCTGTCGTTTTCTAAGCTGTGCTTGTGGGTAAGAAAAATGGGGGTTTCGTCCAGTTTTTTTGTAAAAAATAGCAGCACAAGACTGAGTAAACCACTGGCTAAAAATGCAATCCGCCAGCCGAACACCAGCCAATCTGTTATGCTAAGTAGATTTTCTAAAAGATGAAATAGCCCGATGAGTATCAAAGAAGAGGTTAGCATAGCAGAGCTAATTAGCCCGCAGCTTAGCCCGATGCTGCCGATGGGTAGGCGTTCGCAGGCATAAACCCACAAGCTGGGCAGCTGCCCCCCAAAAGCAAAGCCCTGCCCAAGCCGTGCTAGCACAAATAAACCTGCTGCAAGACCGCCAATGTGCGTATAAGTGGGTAGAAAGGCAATGGTGAGTGTAAAAATGCTTACCCCAAGCAAGCTTAGGCGTAGAGCGGCTTTTCGACCGTTTTTATCGCCATAACGCCCGATAAAAAAACCGCCAATCGGGCGCGCAAGATAACCTGAGGCGAATAAGGCAGCAAGCAGTGCATAGCGTTCGCTGTTGTTGGTGCTTTGCTGGAAAAAGGCGTGACTGATAAAATCGGCACTGTACCAAAATGCCACAAAGTCAGCCACCGTCACGATGGCGATAAGGCTGCATATCGTTAGAATTTGATAGTGATTTTTTTGGAGGGTGGGGCTGTTATCGTAATGGTCGGACATGATAAGTTCTTGTTTTTATTGAAATTTAAAGTAGCCAGTCGATGGGTAATTTTGAGAGTACGGCGATGCCGATTTTATCATTGATGTGCATTTTTGGTTCTTTATGCAGAATGACTCGTTTGCCGTTTTCTAGGGTGTGCCATTCTAGTTTGTCGCCATTGAGACGGACTTCATAGGCTTGATTTAAAAGTGTGTCGGAAAGTGCGTTGTGTAACCGCTCGGCAAGCATATCATCATAAATCACCACGCCCATTTCGGTGTTAATGTTTGCGGAGCGTGGGTCGACATTATAAGAGCCGATGAATACTTTGTGCGTATCCACGGCAAAGGCTTTGGCGTGGAGGCTGGTGGTGGTATGCCCACGGGTTCGCCATAGGCGGTTCGTGTCTTCTGTGCTGCCATTTTGTTTCGGGGTGGATTTTAGTTCATAGAGCTTTATGCCTGCTTTTAATAGGTCTTTTCGCCAGTGGGCGTAACCTGCGTGTACCGCTCCGACATCGGTCGCATCATAGGAGTTGGTGAGGATTTTTATGTTAACGCCTTGGTTTGCAAGACTGACAAGCCCCTTTGTGCCATCATGTGTCGGCACAAAATAAGAAGAAATGATACTAAAAGTTTCCTTTGGTGTGCCGAATTCTTCACGCAGTTTATGCACCAAAAGCCCGTTTTCGCTGTGCTGTCTTAGTAGTTTGTCAGCGTCATCAACCAAAAAATCAATCCTTGCCCAGCGAAACGGTACTTGTTTGGCAAGTAAATCTTCACCGATGGTCGAGCTTTCAACCGCACGCCTATAGGTGCGTAGGGCTTGCTGTTCTTGGCTGGCAGCTTCTTTGGCAGTCATGTCAATCAGCAGTAAACGTGGCAAAAAGTCATCATTGGCAGGCTGAACCAATGTTTCTATGTCATAAGATAGGGGTGAATTCCAGTAGTCCTCGAAACTGTCGCTAATTTTCGGGACGACTGCACCGATGAGTAAGACGTCAAGGTCGGCAAAATTGTTGTTTTTGTCGTTGTTTAGGTATTCATTGCCGATGTTGCGTCCGCCGATGATGCTAATGCGATTATCAAAAGTCATGCTTTTGTTGTGCATACGCACGTTGGTACGGGCAGGGTTGGTTAGAAGGTTGAGTGGGCGTAAGTTACGATAGACGGCAGGATTGACAAGACGAACAGCGATGTTGGGGTGGTTGGCGAAGCGGATTAAAAGTCGGTCAAGTCCCTGACTGCCATTCATATCATCAAGCAAAAGCCGCACCAGTACGCCTCGTTCTGCCGCCTCCCAAAGGTCTTTTAGCATGAGCTGACCTGCCTCGTCATTATGCCAAATGTAATACTGCACATCGATACTGGTGGTCGCCATATCAGACAAGATACTGCGTGCGGCGAAGGCATTCGCCCCCGTGGCAATGGGATAGTAGCCCGATAGATTCGGGTGCGTCGCAGTCTGTTCACCCACTGCACGGCTTAGATGGGCGGTGGTGTGGTTGTCTTGGTTGCGAGTGTCGGCAATTTTTTGACTAATTTCAAGGCTTTTTTTTAGGTGGGGTGTGTTGGGTAGGCTTTGGCAGGCAGTCAGTAAGCTGGCAAAAAAGACCATTAGGTGTAGCTTAAAAGATGTGCGGTTTTGGTGAAGAATGGCAGATTTAAAAAACACGGGATAAGCACCTGACAGCGGTAGACATGGATAAGCCGATAAGCACGTCATGATAACACAGGTTTGGGGTATTATTTAAGTGTCAGACTGTTTGAAATTTGTGTACGGCTTGACTTTTTTTGGGGGGATTGGTAGTCTGTCGTGTTAATTTATGATGATTAAGGAGAAACCCATGACCGTTTTAGACCCCAACTGGCAATCTGACGCCCTAGACCCATCTTTGGGATTTTTTGAACAAACGCTTGCCGTGCGTGGCGGATATCATCGCACCGATGAGGGTGAGCATAATGAGGCGATTTTTGCCACCAGCTCTTATGTTTATCAAAGTGCCAAAGACGCTGCCG
>JAUNEE010000073.1 GCA_030525705.1 Moraxella sp. | reverse complement strand
TGCCAGAATATAAGCGTTTGGGACTGCACCCAAAAAATCTATCTCGCACCATTGAAGACGCTGGCACAGTGATTAACCCCTTAATTCCGTGGGGCGTGTATGGCGGATTTTTGACGGGCGTGTTTGGAATGCCTGTGGTGGATTATTTGCCTTATGCGTTTTTTTGTTATTTGTGTTTTATTTTGACTTTGATTTTTGGTTTTACGGGAATTACCATTTCCAAATTAGAACCACAAAAATAAACGGCATGATGAAAGTAGCATTTGTAAGGCTTTTTTAAACGCTTTAAAAAAGTGACAGCACTTATCTGTCACTTTTTTATTTTTAAAAAGAAAAAGGCGTTAGTCGTAATTGCCGTTTTGGACGTGCTGACAAAGCATGATATAAAACTTTTGGGCGGCGTCCGATAAAGGGCGTCCCCGTTTTTTATATAAAAAAGCAGGGCGAGTAATGCGTGGCTCGGTTAACAGTCGCATTTGTAAGCCGTTTTGGGCGACACGGGTGCGAGAATAAGGCAAACAAAACGTCAATCCTAGATTTTGGGCAACCATACTAAATGCCGTGGTGGGAAAATTCACCCGATGGGTGGCGTTTTTTATCATGCTGGCGTGTTCTTCGGGCAAATCTTGGATAAGTAGCTGATTGAACATGCCTGATAGGGTGATGAGCGTTTCGTGTTTTAGGTCGCACCAGTTGACGTGGTCAAGCTTGGTAAAAGGGTGATTTTCTGGCATGACCACATAAAAAGGCAGGTTAAAAAGCATTTCGCCAGACAGACTGTCGCCGATGTCACGCTCGGGGCTAATGCCAAAATCCACCGTGCCGGCATTCACCGATTCAATCACTGCATCCACTGAGCCGTCTTCTAGGGTGACATGAATGTTCGGATATTTGGCAGAAAAGTGTGCCATGACCGCAGGCAAGACCGAGGCGGCAAGCTGCTGGCTGACGGCAACTTTGACTGAGCCGCTCTCTAAGTCCTTTAATCTACCGACCTCAGCTGCCATGTTTTCGATATCATATAAAATGCGTGTCACCATCGGATAGATGTGCTGACCTGCGGTGGAGAGTGATAGGGTGCGTGTGGTGCGGTCGAACAGGCGTAAATCAAGCGTGCTTTCAAATTCTTTAATCAATCCGCTTAAGGCGGACTGCGTGGTGTGGAGCTGCTCGGCGGCTTTGGTGAAACTGCCGGACTCGGTAACGGCTTTAAAAGCTCGAAGTTGACGCAAGGTGACGTTGGCTGGGTTCATAAGTGTGACCTAATTGGCATGAATTATCGTAAATAGCGATAAATAATGCAAGAAATCCTGCTTTATTTTATAGGATTTTTTTGGTGAAATATACCTTAACAAGCAGGGCGAAAACAGTCTGGCTTGGATTATTTTATCACAAATAAGGAGAAAATGATGGCACTCACTCAAGGCGTACACCACGTGGCTTACCGCTGCAAAGATGCAAAAGAAACGGTGGAATGGTATCAAAAGCATCTTGATATGGATTTTGTGCTGGCGATTGGCGAAGACAAAGTGCCATCTACGGGCGAAGATGACCCGTATATGCATATTTTTTTGGACGCAGGCGGTGGCAATATTTTGGCGTTTTTTGAATTGCCAACCCGTCCAGAGATGGGACGAGACCCAAATACCCCAATCTGGACGCAGCATCTGGCGTTAAAAGTGGAAAGTATGGAAAAACTCCTTGCTACCAAAGAAAAACTCATCAGCGAGGGCGTGGAAGTGCTTGGGCCGACCAATCACACGCTGTTCCACTCGATTTATTTCTTTGATCCGAATGGACATCGTATCGAATTGGCGTTTGATGTAACCACAGAAAAACAATCAAAAGCCCTAGACAAAGTCAAATGGGATATGCTCAATGAATGGGCGGTGACGAAAAAAGCCCCGAAACACGCCCGCTGGGTACACGATGGCACAGAGCCGCCTGAGGTGTAATTTTTAACTTATATCAGCGAAATAATAAGGAAAAACACTATGAAATTAGCCAGTTTAAGATCCCCAAGCCGAGACGGTCGTTTGGTGGTGGTAAGCCGTGATTTAAGCCGCTATCTTGAGCCAGAGATTTTAACCTTACAGTCCGCCCTAGAAAACTGGGAAACCACCAAACCTGCCCTACAAAAACTCTATGATGAGCTTAATTCATCAAAAGTGGGCAAGCCCTTTGATCAAAACGCTTGCCATTCGCCCCTGCCCAGAGCCTACGGGTGGGCGGACGGTTCAGCGTACCTTAACCATGTAGAGCTGGTACGAAAAGCCCGTAACTCAGAAGTACCCGCATCTTTTTATGATGATCCTTTGATGTATCAAGGCGGTTCGGACAGTTTTATTGCCCCAACAGGCGAGATTTTGGCGAAAAAAGAGTGGGGTATTGATCTAGAAGCTGAAGTGGTGGTGGTGGCGACTGATTTGCCGATTGGGGTAAGCCCAGAAGAAGCAAGTAAAGCGATTGCCCTTATCGGACTTGTCAACGATGTTTCCCTGCGTAACCTAATCCCTGCTGAACTTGCCAAAGGTTTTGGCTTTTTACAATCAAAACCTGCGTCTGCATTTAGCCCTGTGTTTGTCACGCCTGACGAGCTGGGCGATGCTTGGGCGGACAATAAAGTGCATTTACCGCTTAATGTAGAATTAAATGGCAAATTGTTTGGTTGTCCCAATGCGGGCGTGGATATGACCTTTGATTTTGCAAGGCTTTTGTCGCACCTTGCCAAAACTCGGGAGGTTGAGGCGGGTACGATTTTAGGTTCTGGCACGGTATCCAACAAACAAGGCAATTTGTACGGCTCATCGGTGGAAAATGGCGGTGTGGGCTATTGCTGCATTGCCGAAGTTAGAATGTATGAAACCATCGAAACGGGCAATCCACAAACGCCTTTTATGGACAACGGCGACACCGTTAAAATCTATATGAATGACAAAGAAGGTAATAGCATTTTTGGGGAAATTTTTAATACGGTTAAGACGGATTTTTAATTTAAAAAATAACCCTATTTGTTAATAGGGTTATTTTATTTTTTTAAAAGGAAAGGCGTTATGAAACTTTACTCTTATTTTAGAAGTTCGGCAAGCTATCGGGTTAGAATTGCCTTAAATTTAAAAAACCTGCCTTATGACATTATTCCAGTCCATTTGGTTAAAGGCGAACAAAAATCAGACGATTATAAAGCCAAAAACCCAAGTGGTCTTATTCCTGCTTTGGAATTAGATGATGGCAAAATCATTACACAATCAATGGCGATTTTAGACTTTTTGGAAAATGAATATACAGTCGTGCCATTATTACCAACCGATAATACAGACAGAGCCATTGTTTTATCAATGTGCAATATCATCGCTTGCGACACACACCCGTTAAATAATTTAAGGGTTTTGCAATATCTTACAAATGAATTAAATATCAGCGATAAGCAAAAACAAGATTGGTACGCCCATTGGATTAGCGTTAATTTTACCGCTTTGGAAGCGTTATTAAAAGTACATAGTGGCAAATACTCGTTTGGCGATAGTATTACTTGGGCGGATATCTGTTTAATCCCACAAGTATATAATGCCCATCGCTTTAAGGTGGATTTAAGTGCTTTCCCCAATATTTTAAAAGTAGTGGAGAATTGTAATCAGTTAGAGGCATTTATTCGGGCAAGCCCTGAGAGGCAGGTGGATTTTGAATAATAATTGATAAGAATGTAGGGGCGAATTGCAATTCGCCCAATATAACCGCATTATTTTGGTAAATGAAAAAACCCAATTTTAAAATTGGGTTTTTGTTTTTAAACGATAAAGTTTTTATTAAGAGTTTGTATTAAAAATCTCATCGGTCTTAACCGCCATAATAAAGTCATTTTTGTGCAAGCCTTTAATGCTGTGCGACCACCAATTCACGGTAACTTTACCCCATTCTACCAAAATCGCTGGGTGATGACCTTCGGCTTCGGCAAGGTGCATAAGTTTTTCACCAAATGCCCAGCCGTCTTTAAAGTTTTTAAATTTAAAGACCCGTTTTAATTGCAAAACATAAGTGTCTTTAAAAGGTTCAGAAATAACCGCCCAATCTGGCAGCTGTTTCATAAACTCGGCTAATTCCTCGTCCGTAACCTTGGGGGCGTCCGCCCTGCAGGCTTCACAAAATTGACTTTTTAAATCGCTCATACAATATTCCTTATAAAAATAAATAAAAATTAAGCTAATTTTTCGTCCAATAAACTTGGGTGGGGGTCAAATAGCCCTTGTTCCATTGCCTTATTGACTTCTTTGATTAAATTGTCCTCATTTAAGGCAAATAATTGTTCTGGACTGTCAATGACATAATAAATCGGCTGAATTTTATCAATACGATAGGGCGTTCTTAAAATATCATTGACATTAAAGGGGCGATACTCAGGCATAATTGGGGGCTTGCCACTCACCGCATAATCGGTTTCGGCAGGCGATGATAAGATACCACCGCCATAAATTCTAAGTCCGTCTTTGGTATTGATAAGCCCAAATTCCATCGTAAACCAATAAAGCCTTGCCAAAAATACCCGAGTTTTTTTGTCGGCTTGTAATCCCAATTTGCCATAAATATGGGTAAAATTGGCAAAATCAGGATTGGTCAAAAGCGATAAATGCCC
>JAUNEE010000012.1 GCA_030525705.1 Moraxella sp. | reverse complement strand
ATCGCTCATATCGGTACTCAATACAATTGCCTTTTTATCAAATATTTGCATACCAACATCAACACTGTCATTATCAGAAATAAAGGCGTTTTCTAAAACAATCATTGGCAAAAACTCAATAATTACCCTATTACCAAGTAAAAATGCTTGTTCTTGAGTTTCCGCCCAAATCTTAAAATCTATCCTACCTTCATTTCTAGGGTCATCTTTTGTCAAATAAGCAGAGTAATGTAATAAAATAGTGTTTTTGTATTTTTATGGATATCAAATTGCATTTCACTATTTTGGTTGGTATTAAGTGGTGTTTTGTTGTTTTTTCTAAATAATATGTCTTTTATTAAAGTAAATAATGACATACATTTCTCCAAAAAAATTACTATATTTTTAGCTATTTTATGTTAAAATATACTAAAAATCAAATAACGGTTGATTCAAATGAAACACCCCATTATTACCATAGACGGTCCATCAGGCGCAGGCAAAGGCACGATTGCTTATCGTTTGGCTGAGTATTTTGGCTTTAATTTATTAGATAGTGGTGCGTTATATCGCATTGTGGGCTTAATGGCATTTAAAACAGGATTATTAAGCGAACATTTATTAAACAAACCATTGACCGATGATGAAAAAGCGGTATTTGAACAACAAGTTTCCCAATTAACCCAAAGTTTGACTTTGGCATTTGTGATTAATAAAAACAAAGAGCAAGTTGAAATCATCGTCAATGGCGAGCCTTTGGTGGACGACATTCGTAATGAAACGGTGGGGAAATATGCGTCTGCCGTTGCGACTTTGCCTGCCGTTCGTACTGCGTTGGTTGGCGTCCAAAGAAAAATGGCAGAGCAGTCGGGGCTTGTGGCAGATGGGCGGGATATGGGGACGGTGATTTTCCCAGAAGCAGTCGCCAAGATTTTTTTGACCGCCAGCAGCAAAGCCCGTGCCGATCGCCGTGTTAAGCAGTTGATAAGTAATGGAAAATCTGCCGATTATGAGAAGATTTTGGCAGACATTAATGCACGAGACGAGCAGGATAAAAACCGTGCCGTTGCCCCCTTAAAGCCTGCCGATGATGCTTTGGTGATTGACAGTTCGGATTTGGGTATTGATGAAGTATTTAAGCGGTGCGTGGTGTTTTGTCGGGAGCGGGGTGTGATGGGGTGAATTTTCACAAGAAAAGTGCTAAATTCCTTAAAAAATTAGTGCTTTTTGTTTAGATTTGGGCTATAATAGGTTGATTTTTATATGCACTGCGTCTTTTGGGGCGGGTGTTGTGATTTTTATACAATAAAGACATTGTAAAAACCAGCATTCTTTGTTTTTATTGTTCATTTGCACCGTACTGAGCTGGCAGGATACGGTTAATTTTTAAGGTAACTATAAATGCTATCATTTGCTGAACTGTTTGAAGCAAGCGAGTCAGGTAATAACCTAAACATCGAGCGTGGCTCGGTGATTTCTGGTGTTGTTGTTGCGATTGATGAAGACCGCATCATCGTTGACACAGGTCTTAAGTCTGAAGGCGTGATTGAGCGTGCTGAGTTTTTGAACGAAGCGGGCGAGCTAGAAGTACAAATCGGCGACACCATTGATGTTGTGGTAGAAGCGGTTGACAACGGCATGGGTCAAACTGTGTTGTCTCGCGAAAAAGCCAAGCGTGAAGAAAGCTGGCGTGCGCTTGAGCAGTTGCACGAGAATGATGAAATCGTTAAAGGTGTCATCTCTTCTAAGGTTAAAGGCGGCTTTACTGTTGAGATTGGTTCTGTGCGTGCGTTCCTGCCAGGTTCTTTGGTGGATGTACGTCCTATCCGTGAAACTACGCACCTAGAAGGCAAAGAGCTAGAATTTAAAGTCATCAAGATTGATAAGTTGCGTAACAACATCGTTGTTTCTCGTCGTGCGGTTATGGAAGTTGCTAGCAGTGCTGAGCGTGATGAGCTACTTGCTAAGCTAGAAGAAGGCATGACTGTAGAAGGTGTGGTGAAGAATCTAACAGAATACGGTGCATTCGTTGATTTGGGCGGTATTGATGGCTTGCTACATATCACTGATATGGCATGGCGTCGCATTAAGCACCCATCAGAAGCGGTAGAAGTGGGTCAAGACCTGAAAGTAAAAGTCTTGAAATTTGATCGTGAGCGTAACCGTGTTAGCCTAGGTCTAAAACAATTAGGCACTGACCCATGGCACGAAGTTGAGCAAACTTATCCAGTTGGCACCATCACTAAAGCACGTGTGACTAATTTGACTGAGTATGGCTGTTTTGCTGAAATCGCAGAAGGCATTGAAGGTTTGGTGCACGTTTCTGAAATGGACCACACCAACAAGAACATTCACCCTGCTAAAGTCGTTCAAGTAGGCGATGAAGTTAATGTGATGGTTCTAGAGATTGATAGCGAGCGTCGCCGTATCAGCCTAGGCATCAAGCAAACCCTACCAAATCCTTGGGAAGAGTTTGATAAAAACCATGAAAAAGGTCAAAAAATCACAGGCACCATCAAGTCTATCACTGACTTCGGTTTGTTTGTTGGTCTTGAAGGCGGCATCGATGGTCTAGTACACCTATCTGACATTTCTTGGAATGAGTCAGGTGAAGAAGCTATTCGTAGCTACTCAAAAGGTGACACCGTTGACGCTGTGGTTCTAGATGTAGATGCTGAGAAAAACCGTATCAGCCTAGGCATCAAGCAACTAAGCTCTGACCCATTCGGTGAGTACTTAGCTGCCAACGACCGTGGTGCGATTGTTAAAGGCACTGTAAAAGAAGTTGATGCCAAAGGTGCGGTTATCACCTTGGCGGATGAAGTAGAAGGTTACCTACGTGCTTCTGAGCTACAGCGTGAGCGTGTAGAAGATGCAACCAAACATCTAAATGTAGGTGATGAAGTGGAAGCGAAGATTGTTGGCGTTGACCGTAAATCTCGTGGTATTAGCCTTTCTATCAAAGCCAAAGACGAAGCCGATGAACGTCAAGCCATCAAAGAGCTAAGTGCTGGTGCAGATGCACAGCCTAAGACTTTGGGTGATATGTTCGGCGACATCAAAGAGCAGCTAAACGGCTAATTGATGTGCATACAAAAACAGCAACTTTTTTGGTTGCTGTTTTTTTTGTATAAAACATCGTCATCTTACTGAAAAATAACAAAAAAAATCATGAAATCATTCACATTTTTTTAAATTTGCGTTATTATGGTATCTGTACAAGTAACCTGCCAGTTCATCGTGCTTATGTTTATGTGCGGTGATGGTGAATCTTATGAGACGGCATATGCAAGTCAAAAAAAATTGCCCCATGATTAACAAATCCGAGCTGATTGCAGACCTATCGGCACAGCATGACCATTTAAGCGAAGTGTTGGTTGATGATTCGGTGCGTAGTTTGCTTGCGTTGATGGTAGATACCTTGGCAGATGATGGACGGGTGGAAATCCGTGGCTTTGGCAGTTTTTGCCTGCATCATCGCCAAGCCCGCACCGCTAGAAATCCAAAGACAGGGGACAGTGTGGTGGTGGCTGCTAAGGCTATCCCACATTTTAAGCCAGGCAAGGCACTGCGTGAAGCGGTGAACCAGTAGGGCTTTTGTCTTTTTAGAAAACGACCGCGGTCGATGAGAGTAAGTTATGCATATTATTTTGGTTGTATTGTTAGTGCTGCTGTTTGGTTATTCTTTAATGCTCGTACTAACTAATAACAGTGAAGTTGCGGTGAATTTAATGCTTGCCCAAGTACCTTCTATGAACTTGGGGCTTCTGCTGATTATTTCATTGGTGCTTGGCATTGTGATTGGGCTTTTGATTGCTTTGATTGTGTTCCGTGTATTTCAGACACGCTTTGAAATCTCAAGACTTAAAAAGGAGAAGCAAGCGTTGCAGACGAAGCTTGATGAGGCGAATATTGTCATTGAACAGTCTCGCAAAAGCCATGTTTTGACAGATACGCATGAAGTGGTCTTGCAATCGCACAATCAATCCCAATCTTGATTGAGTTAACAAAACCGTTTGTTTTTGCAGACGGTTTTTTGTTAAATTTATTGGAAAATACAATGAGCATTCAATCCCCTATTATTGTCGCATTAGACAAATCCAATTTAAATGAAGTTTTAACACTTGCCGACAGCCTAGACCCGACCTTGTGCCGTTTAAAAGTGGGCAAAGAATTATTTACCGCTTGCGGCACGAATGTTGTCAAAGAATTGCACAAACGAAACTTTGAAGTGTTTTTGGATTTAAAATTTCACGACATTCCTAACACTACCGCTCAAGCGGTCAAATCCGCCTGCGATTTGGGCGTGTGGCTGACCAACATTCACGCAAGCGTTGGCACGACCGCAATGCAAAAATGCAAAGATCTCATCATAAAGGGCGGATATAGCACCAAGCTGATTGCGGTAACGGTTTTGACTTCAATGAGCGATGACGATTTAAAGGAACTTGGCATTAACCGCACCGCAAAAGAACAAGTGGTGAATTTGGCAGGGCTAACGCACAAGGCGGATCTTGATGGCGTGGTCTGCTCGGCACAAGAAGCAAGTGATTTAAAAGCAAAATTTGGCAAAGACTTTTTGCTCATCACCCCCGGTATTCGTATGTCTGACGATAGCACGGACGACCAAACTCGCATTTGCACGCCAAAGCAAGCCCTTGACAATGGGGCGGATTATTTGGTGATTGGGCGGTCAATTACGGGGGCGGATAAGCCCAATGAAAAATTGTTGCAAATTATTAATTCATTGAATTAAAAAGAAAAAAGCAAGGTGCGTATTACACACCATTAAAAGACCTAAGTTAAAAACGGTGCGTGATACCACCTTACGACTATTATTAAGTAAAATTTAACAATGACAACCAACTGGCAATCCAACTGCTCCTTAACCGCCTTGACCGAGCGGGCAAATTTATACCACACCATTCGCACCTTTTTTGCCCAAAAAGGCGTGTTAGAAGTGGAAACGCCCCTATTGTCATCTGCGGCAGCGACCGATGTGCATTTGTCGTCCGTGTCCGCTACCCGTCATTTGTATGGTCAGATACAGACGCATTATTTGCAAACTTCACCCGAATTTGCAATGAAACGCCTTGTTGCCAATGGTTCTGGGGCGATTTATCAAATTTGTAAAGTGTTTCGTGATGACGAACACGGACACAAACACAACAGCGAATTTACGATGTTGGAATGGTATCGTCCTCATTTTAGTCTTGATGACTTAATGCAAGAAACTGCTGAGCTTGTGAATGCCTGTTTGGGGCAAAATTTGACCTTTGAACAAAAATCGTACAAGGGCGTTTTTTTAGAAAAACTTAACATTAACCCAATGACGGCTGATTGTCAAACCTTAAAGTACATTACTCAAAATTTGGGATTAACGCTTGATTTGGGCGATGATAGATTGGCGTATTTGGATTTGATTTTTAGCCACGCCATTGAGCCTTATCTAGGTGTTGATAAACCTTTGTTTTTAAAAGATTTTCCTGCCGAGCTTGCCAGCCTTGCCAAAACGCACAGCGACAGCGATGGCGATGTGGTGGCGAGCCGTTTTGAGCTTTATATAGATGGCGTGGAGCTTGCCAATGCTTATGATGAGCTGGCGGATGCTGATGTTTTGCGGGCGAGAATGGTAGCGGACAATGCCGAGCGGGCGGCACTTGGCAAGGGTGCGATGCCAATTGATGAGCATTTATTGACTGCCTTGCCCAAACTGCCCCCCTGTGCAGGCATTGCTCTTGGGGTGGATAGGCTTTTGATGATAAAAATGGGGACACGGCACATTGGCGATGTGGTTTCATTTTTGGCGGATAGGGCGTAGTGTTTAATGATTTTTCTCAACTTAAAGGACAAATTATGGATTATTTAAGTATTGTTTTTGGGTTGGTAGGGGTGAATTGCAATGCTCCCTTGTAAAATTAACCACTGCATTTTATTAAAAAGTTGGTTTAAAAAAAATATCCGATTTTAAAATGGCGGTGTATCATTTGCATATTACGCACTATTTAAAATTTATAGCTAAAAACGGTGTTATTATACGCATCTTGTAATTATATTTATTCTTATATATTTTTAATTGTCATTAAGGAGAAAAAATGTCTTTTAATCCCCAAGCTTTTATTGAAGTTGCCCTAAATAATGGCGTGCTAAAATTTGGCGAATTTACCCTAAAATCAGGACGCATTAGCCCTTATTTTTTTAATGCAGGGCTATTATCCACAGGCGAGCTGTTGTCCGTTTTGGCACAGGGCTATGCCGATACTTTGGCGAAAAATGCCGATACTAGCGATTTGGTGATTTTTGGGGCGGCGTATAAGGGCATTCCCTTTGTCGCCAGCACCGCCCAAGCCCTTTGGCAAACGCACCAAATCAATGCCGAATGGGGCTATAACAGAAAAGAAGCCAAAACGCACGGCGAAGGCGGAATGCTCGTTGGGGCGGATTTGACGGGCAAAAAAGTGTGGGTCATTGACGATGTGATGACCGCAGGTACGGCAATCCGTGAAGTGGTGGCAATTTTGGACAGCGTGGGGGCAAGCGTGGCGGGCATTATTGTCGCCCTTGACCGAAAGGAAAAAGGACAGGGCGAAAAGTCGGCTATCCAAGAATTGGGCGAGCAGTTAAATGTGCCTGTGTTGGCACTGGTTAGCTTTGATGATATTATCAATTATGTCAAAAATAATGGGACAGATGAGCAATTTAATGCGATGAAAACTTATCGGAAAAATTATGGGGTGTGAGAATGGTAAAATTGCAAGAATATTATGATGTAGATGATGATATTTTTGCTGGTATTGAAAAATTTGTACCTGCTATGCGACACGATTTAATCAATCATTGGTTGGCTGACGGTTTACGGTGGTACAAGCGAGATGTATTGGGTGTGGATATTAAATTGACAGACACAGAAATGCTTAGAATGTTGCGTGATGGCTATACTTTAAGCAAAGATAAAAATGTCTAAAATAGCAAATTATCAATTTAAATATTAATCCCAAAACGGTGCGTAATACACACCTTACTTGAATTCAAGAATTTAATTAAAAGGTAACTTATGAACTCTCTAAATTTTCTTATCGTGATGGACGATATTAAAACCATTAACTATAAAAAAGACACTTCGCTTGCGATGGCGTGGGCAATCAAAGACAAAAATCATTCATTAAGCTATTGTCAAATTAATGATTTATGGCTTAATAATGGCGAGCTGATGATTGATTGTCAAAATTTAGAAGTGTTTAAAAACCCTGAAAGGTTTTATGAGCTTGGCGAAAAAACCACCGTTAAAGCCACCGAATTTAATGTAATTTTAATGAGAAAAGACCCGCCTTTTAATATGAAATTTTTATATGCCTTGCATTTACTTGGTTATGCCAAACGAGCAGGTGTTTTGGTTGTCAATGACCCAGAAAGCGTTAAAAATTGCAATGAAAAATTATTCGCCACCGAATTTCCCCACCTAATGACCCCAACCGTTGTCAGTCAAAAACAAAATCATATCCGTGAGTTTATCAAAACGCATAATGATGTGATTGTAAAACCGCTTGACGGAATGGGTGGAATGGGTATTTTTCGTTTAACACAGGATAATCCTAATATCGGTGCGACTTTGGAATTATTAACCCAAAATGAAACCCTACCGATTATGGCTCAAAAATTTATCCCAGAAATCAAAGACGGCGATAAGCGGATTTTGATTGTTGGTGGTAAGCCTGTGGAGTTTTGTTTGGCTCGCATTCCGCAAAAGGGCGAAACAAGGGGCAATTTGGCAGCGGGCGGTACAGGCGTGGCAATGCCACTTTCTGATAAAGAGCGAGCGCTGGCAAATGAAATCGCTCCCAAATTATTAGAAAAAGGCTTGTACTTTGTGGGGCTTGATGTGATTGGGGGTTATATTACCGAAATCAATGTTACAAGTCCAACTTGCGTGCGTGAGATTGACGAGCAATGTGGCACGCAAATTGCGGTGGATTTTGTTGGGTTTATTGAGAGCCAATTTGTTTAATTTAATGCATGCCATAAAACTGGGTTAATGCCCAGTTTTTTATTTGCAAAAATATAAAATGGCTTTATTTTTAATTTGTTAAAAAAATGCTATAATTGGCTTAAAATTACCCATTTAAAGAGCAAAAAATGACCAAACAACCCACAATCCTAATGATGGCAGCAGGTACAGGCGGACACATTTTCCCAGCCCTTGCAGTGGCGGACGAGCTGACCGCACAAGGGGCAAAGGTGCATTGGCTTGGCACGCCAAACGGTATGGAAAACACGCTGGTGGGCGAGCGTTACCCAATGCACCACATTGAAATGCAGGGCTTACGGGGCAAGGGCTTGGCACGAATGATTAAGCTTCCTTTTATGCTATATAACGCCACAACAACCGCCAAAAACATCATTAAAAACAATAATATAGATGTTGTGGTCGGCTTTGGTGGATATGTTACTTCGGCAGGGGGACTGGCGGGCAAATGGGCGGGCAAGCCACTCATTATACACGAGCAAAACGCCATTGCAGGAATGAGCAACAAAACTTTGGCACGCTTTTCGGATAAGGTACTCCAAGCCTTTGACAGTGCCTTTGGGGCGGACGGCATTACGGTGGGCAACCCTGTGCGAGAGACGATTGGCACGGTCAAATCCCCTGATGAACGGTACAATACAGCCGACCAAAGTCCGCTTAAAGTCCTAGTCGTGGGTGGTTCTTTGGGGGCAAAGGCAATCAACACCGCCATTGTGGATTTGTTAAAACTAAGCGACAAACCCCTATCTGTCAAGCACCAATGCGGTAAGGACAATCATAATGAAATGCTGGTCGCCTACTCACAAGCAGGCATTGACACAAGCAAACACACCTTCCAACTTATGCCCTTTATTGATGATATGGCGAGTGCCTACGGCTGGGCGGACATTTTGGTGTGCCGTGCAGGGGCATTGACGGTAAGCGAGATTGCGAATGTGGGTGTGGCACCGATTTTTATTCCACTTCCGCACGCCGTGGATGACCACCAAACCGCCAACGCCAAATCCTTAACTGACAAAGGGGCAGGGATTTTACTCCCCCAAAGCGAGCTGTCTGGGGCAAAACTTGCCGAAATTTTAAACAATCTTGACCGTGAAAAGTGTCTAGCAATGGCAAAAAAAGCACAGGAAAATGCCAAACCCAATGTCGCTCAAAAGGTAGCGGAGATGGTGCTTGCGAGTGTGAAATAATGACTTTGGAAAACAACCCAAATCAATTAAATGCTGTTTGTGCTTTTGGATTATTTGCCAATGAAAATCAAAATAAAAACATTGATTTTGATAAAATTGACAATGAATTAAAATTATTATCAAAAGAATGTGAACAGCATATTTTAGATGAGTGGGATTTTGATGATGAGTAATTTTTAAAAAGTTTAAAAAGTAAGGTGCGTATCACGCACCATTAAAAAGTTTGAAATAAAAACGGTGTGTATTATGTACCTTGCGATTTGTTGTTGATTGAATATTTTTATAATTATGCAACTTGATTTAGAATACGAACGCTATAAAGATTTTGATTTTAGTGGGGCGACCCATACCAAAAATCCCAAAATCCTAGAAATGCGAGCAAAAAAGAAAGCCTATGATAAATTTATGACATTTTTTGATAGTGAAGTGCAAGAAATTATTTTAAAGCACGACACGCCACAAGACAGAGTAAGATTAAATGCGGTGATTAAGGCGTTATATGCTACCGCTTAACTTTTGGTAATTTAAATGGCTTGGCAAAAATTAACTAAGATTGACAATAATGACATTCGTAGGGGGTCATTATTAAAATTTGCCTTTGGCGAAAATGACGAAATGGTTGTTATGATGTTTTGTGAAGTGCCAAATGAATTGGGTAAATTTGGTTTGATTGCCATTACTGGGCATAAAGCAGGGATTAATCCTTATTTTGTGTTTGCTGATGATGTGGTAGAAAGTGGTTTAATCAAAGATTGGTTAATTAATAATTGGCAAAATTTTGCTTTAAATGATGATATTCAAAATGCTTTTGTGAGAAGTTATTTAACGGCTGATGAACTTTAATTAGCCATAACAGTGCGTACCACGCACCATTAAAAATTTTGAAATAAAAACGGTGCGTATTATGTACCTTACGATTATGCTAAAAAAATCTTAGAAATTAAAATGTCAAAACTTACTTTAATCATCAGTCATAACGCCATTGATGATATTGAAAAAAGTCGTTATTTTAAACATCATTTGATTTATCAAAACCCTTTTATTTACAGTAGAATGGTAAATAATGTGATGGTGAATGATAAACTTAATGGCGAATTTTTGGCATTTTTAAAAAATTTAAATAAACCAATTTATTTTGCTGTTGGTGAATTAACACATAACCAAACTGAGTTAGAATTTGCCTTGCAATTATTAAAAGAGCATAATTTAAATCATTGCCAAATATTAACTGATGATTTGATTGTTTTGCCAAAGCAAATTTACCAAATTTAATTTTTATAGGAACAACAAATGAACCACACTACCACTCAAAAACAACCCTTGCCCAAACAACTCATTGAAATTCCAGAAATGAGACGAATTAACCAAATCCATTTTATTGGCATTGGCGGTGCTGGAATGTGTGGCATTGCCGAAGTGCTGTTTAATCAAGGCTATCGCATTTCGGGGTCGGACATTAAGGCAAGCCCTGTTACCGACCGCTTGGCAAAAATGGGCGTACAGATTTTTATCGGACACCACGAAAACAACATCAAAAATGCCGATGTGATTGTGGTATCGTCTGCGATTGACCGCACCAATCCTGAGATTGTCTCCGCCCTAAACGCCCGCATTCCTGTGGTTCGCCGTGCCGATATGCTGGGCGAGCTGATGCGTTATCGCCACTCCATTGCGGTGGCGGGGGCTCACGGCAAGACCACGACCACAAGCCTACTTACGATGATGCTGACCCACGCAGGGCTTGACCCGACTTATGTGATTGGTGGTAAATTGAATGCGTCTGGCAAAAATGCGTCTTTGGGCAAAAGCCGTTATTTGGTGGCAGAAGCGGACGAGTCGGACGCGTCCTTTTTATCCTTGCGACCGATGGCGTGTATTGTTACCAACATTGATGAAGACCATATGGACACTTATGACGGCAGTTTTGAGAAGCTAAAACAAGCCTACATTCAGTTTTTGCACAATATGCCTTTTTATGGCTTGGCGGTCTTGTGTGGCGATGACGATGAGCTGTATGCGATGATTGATGACATTGCTCGCCCTGTGCTGACCTTTGGTTTAAAGGAGCATAACGATGTGCGAGCGGTGGATTTGGTGGTGGACGGCACTCGCACGCATTTTACGGTATTAAGAAAAGATAAAGAACCTTTAAAACTTACCTTAAATATCCCCGGGGTGCATAATGTGCTAAACGCTCTGGGGGCGATTACCCTTGCCACCGATGAAGGCGTGAGTGATGACGCTATTGTCGCAACTTTGGCAGAATTTTCGGGTGTGGGCAGACGCTTTGAACATCAAGGGGTGTATCCTATTGAAAATCAAGAACAAAAAGGCGATGTGTTATTGGTGGACGATTATGGTCATCACCCCGCCGAAGTCTTGGCAACCATTAAAGCCGCTCGCCAAAGCTACCCCGACCGCCGTTTGGTGATGATGTTTCAGCCACACCGTTACAGTCGTACACGAGATTGTTATGATGATTTTGTGGCGGTGTTGTCCGAAGTGGACGAGCTACTTTTGCTCGATGTCTATCCTGCGGGCGAAAGTCCGATTGACGGGGCGGACAGCAAGGCTTTGGCAAGAAGTATCCGTCATCGTGGGCAAGTTGAGCCAACTTTGGTCAAGGTGGACGAAGTGGCAAGTACGGTCAAACGAGTGCTACGCCCCAATGATTTATTGATTACGCAAGGGGCGGGCAATGTGGGGCAAATTTGTTTGGAATTGAAGGAAAATGAATTGTATTTAAGGGGGTAATATGCACGCACAGCCCATTCAAAATACCAATCAAGCGGTTTCTATTCACACTTTGGGGCAAGCGGTGGATTATTATTTAAGTTTGTCCCAAGAAACGCAAACAGAGTTTTTAAGAGTAATTAACCAATTTAAATTGGCAAATGATACCAATTTAAAAAGCAACCAATCTTATAAAAAACGCACCGCAGGCACATTAAAAGGCAAAGTGGTTTTTGCTGATGATTTTGATGATTTATATTGTGGAGAAAAGTAATGTCCATTTATAATGAACATAGTTTTGGCAATTCAATTTTTAAAGGATTGAATGATAAAAATGGTTTGATGATTTGTGGCTATGAATATGGTTACAGCACAAAAGATGAAAATCATCAAACTGATGAGCTATTAAGCAATAGAAACAATGTTGTTTTTACATTTGCAAACAAAGTGCCATTTTTGGGAGAGTATTTTTGGACTATTCCTTATGATAATCGTATTGCAAAATGGTTTGAGCTATGGGGACACCCCTTAGATAGAGTGGATTTGGGTGGAGATTTTGAAAAATCCATTGTGCAAACAAATTGGTCTGATAGTCAAAATAATAATATGGGCGGTAAATACGATTGGCTATTGAATAAAGAAAGCATTGGTAATTTTATTGAACAAGTTGAATTTTTAAAACCCAGTGTTATTTTCTTTATGGGTTCAAAGCTAATAGATTTTTTAAATAACCCAAAAGTCTTACCAAGATTTGAGAAAATTGTTGGTAATGTGATTGAGAATAGAAAATTTGTCCAAAAAGACAGTAAGGGTACAAGATTTAAAGTTCATTTTCAAAGATTTGAGCAATGTCAAGTGGTGTGCTTTCCACACCCTAGTGCAAGTCGTGGTTTATCTTTGGAGTATATTACCCAATTTAAACCAGAAATGGATAAATTGTTGCAAGAATATAAACAAAAGCGTGGCTTTTAATTTAAAAAAGAGAAAATTTATGAACGATGTAACAAAATTTGGCAAAGTCGCTGTTGTGTGCGGTGGATTTAGTGCCGAGCGAGAAGTTTCTTTAAAAAGCGGTAAGGCGGTGCTGGACGCTCTATTATCAAAAGGCGTGGACGCTCACCATTTTGACCCCAAAGAAACCGACATTTCAAAGTTGCGTGAATACGACCGTGTGTTTAATGTGCTACACGGCACTTTTGGCGAGGATGGCAGTTTGCAAGGCGTGCTGGACGGCTTGGGCGTGCCTTATACAGGCTGTGGCGTGCTGGCAAGTGCGATTGCGATGGATAAATTTCGCTGTCGTCTGCTGTGGCAAGCCCTTGATTTGCCCAATGTGCCCTATGTGGTGCTACACGATGATAGCGATTTTGAGGCGGTGGAAGCAGATTTTGGCTTACCTTTGTTTGTCAAGCCAGCCTCTGAGGGGTCAAGCGTTGGTGTGGTGATGATTGAGAATAAAGGGGATTTGGCGAAAGTCTATCCGACTTTAAAGCAATATCACGGCGAGATTTTGGCAGAAAAAGCGGTGATGGGTGGAGAATATGCCTTATCGCTACTGGGCGATAGAGCCTTACCAAGCATTCGCATCATTCCCAAAAATAAGTTTTATGACTACGAAGCCAAATACCTGCGAGACGACACCACTTATCAATGCCCGTCTGATTTAACGCCCGAGCAAGAGCGTGAAATGGGCGAGCTTGCCAAAAAAGCCTTTAATGCACTGGGCGGGCGTGGCTGGTCAAGGGTGGATTTTTTAAAGAGCGATGATGGTAAATTATATCTCTTGGAAATCAACACCGTGCCTGGTATGACCGACCATAGCCTTGTGCCAATGGCGGCTAAGCAGATGGGAATTGAGTTTGCGGATTTGTGTGTGGAGATTTTGGCGCAAACCGTGTAGGATTTGAGTGTGTTTAAGCAAGGGGATTTGGGAGGCTGATTTAAAGGCGGTGACGACAACCGAGCGTTTTTGTTGATTTAAAACGCATGAGCGATTGAAAGCTTTGGGTTTATTGTTGTTGCAGTTTTTCTTAATCATGCTACATTGTTTCTATAATGAAAACTTATGTAAAAAAATCCCCAAAACGTCTTGGCAATAAAGCAACATGACTTTTGTTTGTGTTAAAAATAAGTTAATATATGCTTGTGAAAATTTGCATTGACTTTCAATGAGTTATCTTATTTGAGAGAAATGATGGGCGAAGTAGGGTAGGGCGGTTTTGATGACGACATGGCAAGGCGGTACGCAATGAGCGGCATAATGCGCAAGTTACGGGAAAAAGCCACCCCGAGTGCCCAGCATACGGACATACCAGATAGTGCGGGTGCCTCCAGTGTGAATACACCCCCTGCAGATTTTCAGAGTATGGAGACGCTGATGGCACAAGCAGCTCAGCCTGTACGAAATAAGACAGGCGGGTTTGATGTGTTTGCACGGTGGAAGCCATGGCAAAAAACGCTGCTGTCATGGCTGTTCGTGCTGTTTGTTTTACTTTGTGTGGCTTCATTGGCACAGAAAAAGCCCGCTTTGCCGATTCTGGTTACACCAGAGGGTCTTAGCAGTCATGAGCTAAGGCAGCTTCATAACCGTTTGGCGGATTTTGGGGAGCAGCAGTTTTATCAGGCGGATTTGACAAAGATTAGCCAAGCGGTGACTTCTTTGTCATGGGTGGATAGCGCACGAATTACACGAGACTGGCAGTCAGGCATTAAAGTGACGGTTACCCCAAAAAAAGCAGTGGCGAATTTTGGGAGTGAGCATTTGCTTGATGTGTCAGGTCGGCTGTTCGTGCCAGCAGACGACCGTATGCTTGGCGACCCAAGCTTGGTGAAATTGTACGGTTCAAGCGAAGATGCTGCCAAAATTATGCAAAAGATGCAAAGGGTCAATGCATGGTTTATGCCGCTTGGGTTGTCTGTTGTTGATATAGTGGTAACACCAAGACAGACTTGGCTTATCCGTTTTGATTCTGGGCTGAGAGTCATGGTTGACCATGAGCGAGCCGATGAAAAATTGTATCGCTTAAGTATGTTAATGAAAGAAAAACAGTTGCCAATGTCACTTAAGGACATTGCGGCGGTTGATTTGCGTTATAAAAATGGGTTTAGTTTGATTAAAAAGGCGACTGCGGCACAGACGCAGACATCATCGAACTAGAAAAAATTCCAATGCCTTTTGTGCAGGCAAACCGATGTGTTTTGGGTTGTTGATTTTCAATGAGTGCCCCTAAAAATCCTGTTATTGTTCACTTAAGTGCGAAGGCGGTGCGGACAGTCATCGCCTGCCAAAGTGCGTGCAAAACAAAGACCGAAGTGATGGCGGTGGGGTACTTTGAGACGGATAGCTTCGTGCATGGTCGCATTGTTCATCGTGAGAATTTGATACGTGCCATTCAGCAGTCTATCATGCAGGCTGAAGAGATGGCGAATGTCCGTGTTAATAGCGTGACCGTCTGCTTGTCTAGTCCTGAGATGTTCAGTGATAATGGCTTGGGTGATGTCTTTTTGCTGGGTGAAGAGATTGGCAATGAGCATATGGCACAGGCATTGGGCAATGCCAAACGCCGTTTTGTGCCTGATAAGTATTTTGTTGAGCAGTTTGTACAACAAATGCTATGGCTGGACGATGAAGAATCCCCCTTAAAGAGTGCGGTAGGCATGAAAAATGTCTCAAAACTCACAGTGGGTTATCATCTGATGAGTTTGCCTGTATTGCCGCTGAATAATCTGTATAATCTCATGCAAGAGAGCGGACACCCCGCCGAAAACGTCATTTTTGACATGGTAGCAGGGGCGGAATATGCACTCATGCCTGAGGAGCGTGAGCGGGGCGTGTTATTTGTGGATATTGGCGCGCGTTCTACCCATGTGTGCCTATACCGACAAAATATCCTGATGTTTAGTGCGTGTTTGCCGACAGGCGGTATGGACGTGACTTTGGACATTGCTGCTGAGCTGTCTTTGACCATGGCAGACGCTGAGCGATTAAAACGCCATCATACCAGCTTGGTTTTGAATGAAAAAGACAAGCAGGCCTTTGTGGATATTGGTTCTGGGGCGGACGCAGGCGTAGTACATCGTTACCGTTTGGCTCAGATTAGTAAAGCACGTTATGATGCCATTTTTAATGAGATTGGGGCGTTGCTTGCGGAAAAAGGCTTTACCCGTTCTTTTATCGAAGCGGGTGTGGTTTTATCGGGCGAGGGCAGTCAAATTGCAGGCATGGTCAGTTATCTAAAGAAAAGTTGGCAAATGCGTGTGCATATGACCAATCATAATGATAGCATTCAAATTCATTCCAAGCGTTTAAGTGATGCGGATTTGGCACATTTATCCTCGCAAATTAACAGTCGAGGTTTTCGTGTGGCACTGGGGGCGATGTTATACCTCAATAACAGCGAATTTCATCATCAGCAAAAAATCCATGAGCAAAGCGAACAGGATACAACCGTGCTGTCGAAGCTGGGCGGTGTGTTCGAGCGAGTAACGAAGTTTTGGCGAGACATTGCTTAGCGGGTCGATTTTAGGTAATTTGATTGAAAATTAAACAATTTTCATAAACTTATGACGGATAGTCTGAATAAGTGACGAAAATACTTGCGTAAATCTGGGGTTAATGGTTTAATAGCCATATTTTTAATATTAGCTTTAAGCGTCCGCTGTGTCACTTTTTGGTTAATGTGGTCGCATTTTATTGATTGCTCGCGTGAGCAGCCGACAGGATTATGGAGAGTGTGATGTCAAAGTATGGCATATTAGAAGATGAAAGCCAGTCATTTGAAGGTCAGGCCCGTTTTGTGGTGTTTGGCGTAGGTGGCGGTGGTGGTAACGCTGTTGAACATATGGTTCAACAAGGCGTTAAAGGCGTTACTTTCGTTGTGGCAAATACCGACCGACAAGCTTTAGATATGTTAAGCGTGCCAAATAAGTTCCAGCTTGGCGCTCAGGCAAACCGTGGCTTAGGTGCAGGAGCAAACCCTGAGGTGGGTCGTGCGGCGGCTGAGTCTGATGAAGATGAAATTCGTGCGATTTTATCAGATTATGATATGGTCTTTATTACCGCGGGTATGGGCGGTGGTACGGGTACGGGTGCTGCACCTGTGGTGGCACGTATCGCTAAAGAGCTGGGTATTTTAACCGTGGCGGTTGTTACCACACCCTTTAAGTTCGAGGGTGGTAAGCGTATTAAGGCGGCTAAAGATGGCATCGAGCAGCTAACCGCACACGTGGATTCTATCATCACTATTCCTAATGAAAAGCTGCAGCAGGTCTACCGCAATCTATCCATGCGTGAAGCCTTTAAAAAAGCAGATGATGTGCTACTACAAGGCGTGAACGGTTTGGCACAAACCATTCGTGCGGCAGGCTATATGAACATTGACTTTAATGACATTCGCACCGCCATGACTGCTAAAGGGCATGCGATGATGGGTATTGGTCGTGCCAGTGGTGATGACCGTGCCAGACAGGCTGCCGAAAAAGCCATTCGTTCGCCACTGCTTGATGATTTGCGTCTTGAAAATGCCAAGGGTCTTTTGATTAACATCACGGCACGTGAAGTGATGATGAGTGAGCCTGTAGAGATTGCTGAGGCGGTAGGTAGTATTACCGACCTTGATGAGGGTAATATTTTCTATGGCGTGGTTGAAGATGAGACCATGGGTGATGACATTCAAGTGACCATCATTGCAACGGGTTTGACTGTTGATGAGCGTCCAAAAGTTGCCCCACGTCCGATGCCTGCCATGCAAGCCGACCCAAGTCAGCACACCAGTGCATTGCAGCAACAGCAAGCTTACCAGCAAGGACAAGCGGTGCCTGCACAGAACAGCTTTGGTGGTAAAAAGCCTTTGAATGTCAGTGATTTTCTAAAAAATCATTCACAGTCTTAAGCTATCCTGATTTTATCGGTTTTTAAGCTTATGATGAAACAAAAAGTCTCGCCCATTGGTGGGGCTTTTTTACTTATGGGCTTTGTGATGAGGCTATGAATTGAGCTGTGATAGTTTTAGCTTTCATTTTTTTGATGTAGATGAATGGTTTTGGCGTAGATGGCGTTCAATTTGATGGTAGAGATTTGTTGCGTGAGATTTGATGTTTGGGCTTGGTGGTAGGTGTTGGGTGGTTGTAGGCTTTGTGATTTGATGGGCTTGATGTTGTATGGTTGAGCATTTGTGGATTTAGGTTGATTGACTGGACTTAAGGGGGATTTATGAGTAATGTTTTTGGTGTGGACGGCACGGCGGTGGATTTGCACAGTCATAGTACCGCTTCGGACGGTACTTATTCACCGCAGGCACTACTGACGATGGCGTGCGAGCGAGGATTAACGTGCTTTGCTATTACCGACCATGATACGATGGCAGGTTATTTGGCGGTGAAAGATGATGTGTTGGCACAGAGTTTGTCTTTGATTGCTGGGGTGGAGATTAGCTGTACGCACCCTGTGGTCGGTGGTTATGGTAAGCAGGCGGCGGTAGAAAAAATCATTCATGTGGTGGCATTGGACGTGGCGGACGTCAAAAAAATGCAAATGGCACTCCAAGAAATACAAGCGTCTCGGGAGAATCGAGGGCGTGCGATGGTGGAGAAGCTGTCCGAGCTTATCAATGAACCGTTTGAGGTGTTATGGCAGGCGGTGCTAGAAAAAGCGGGCGGTGAGCCAACGGCGGTGGGGCGTGCGCACATGGCGGCAGTGCTGTTTGAGCGGGGATTTGTGAAAAGTATGCAGGACGCTTTTGATAAATATCTGGCGGACGATAAGCCTGCCTATGTCCCCATTAAGACATTAAGTATGCAAAAAACCGTCCAACTGATTCATGAATGTGGCGGGCTGGCGGTGTTGGCTCACCCGACCCGATACCGCCTATCTGCCACCCGCATTCGCCGCTTGATAGAGGATTTTTCGGTATTTGGTGGGGATGCTGTGGAGTTGCCCTCGGCGAGTGAGCCTGTGAGTACACGTCAGATGATTGATCGTAGTGCGGCAGCGTGCGGACTACTTTTATCCGTGGGGAGTGATTTTCATGGCGTGAATATGCCGTGGCGGAAGTTGGGCGTTGTGCCGAAACTCTCTAAAACGCAGGTCGGCATTTGGACGAAATTTAGACAGTGAACACGGCTTGCCTTTTCTTAAAAAATTACGTATGATGAATAAAAGTTTCTAAAAACGAGGGTCAAATGGACAAATTAACTCTGAAAAAATCCGCATTGGCTTTGGCGTTTTTGGCGATGATGGGGTCAAGTGAAGTATCTGCTGCGCCCACGCTTTTGACGCATGGGGATTATGAGTACGCCAATCACACCAATGCGAATGCATGGCTTGAGATTGACGTGCAGGCATTTGAGGAGAATATCGCACGTTTGCAGCGTGAGATTGGACAGGTTAAAATCTGTGCGGTGATGAAAGCGGACGCTTATGGCAATGGCATTGATTTGCTTATGCCAAGTATCATAAAAATGGGCGTGCCGTGCATTGGCATTGCTAGTAATGAAGAAGCACGGGTGGCTCGGGCACATGGCTATGAGGGGGTCATCACACGTGTGCGTATGGCAAGTCTTGATGAGATTGGTCATGGGATGAAATATAAAATTGAGGAGTTGGTTGGTAGCTTAAGTCACGCCAAGGCCATCAATGAACTGGCGGGAGAATTACACTTACCGATTAAGGTGCATTTGTCCTTAAATTCAGGTGGTATGGATAGAAATGGGCTGGATTTGTCCACTCAGCAAGGGCGAGATGAAGCGGTGGCATTGACAGCCCTGCCGAATTTGCAGGTGGTGGCGTTGATGACGCATTATGCGTTTGAGGATGAGGGCTTCGTGCGTGAGCGTTTGGCACAGTTTAAAAAAGAAAGTGACTGGCTTATCATGGCAGCAGGACTTGACCGTCAAACGCTGACATTGCACACCGCAAATTCCTTTGCCACCATCGCTGTGCCTGAAAGTCATTTGGATATGGTGCGTCCAGGCGGGTTAATTTATGGCGACACCATTGACGCCAAGCCCGCTTACAAGAAAATCATGCAATTTAAGTCAAAAGTGGCGTCCGTGCAGTTTTATCCCAAAGGTACGACCGTGGGCTATGACGGCACGTATACCTTGAGCCGAGATTCTTATTTGGCGAATTTGCCATTCGGTTATTCTGATGGCTACCGCCGTGTGTTTACCAATAAAGGTCATGTGCTGATTGGCGGTCATCGTGTGCCTATTTTGGGCAAGGTTTCTATGAATACCACGATGGTTGATGTGACGGATTTAATCCTTGAGAAAGGCGTGGAGGTCAGAAGCGGTGATGAAGTGGTGATTTATGGCAAGCAAGGTGATGGCGAAATCACGCAAGCAGAAATCGAGGATATCAATGACGCTTTGCTTGCGGATTTATACACCATCTGGGGGAATTCAAATCCTCGGCTTGTCAAGCCCTGACCAGCTTAGCGGTTCTCTAAGTCTGCCAATGTGGTCTTTAAGGCGTCAAAGCAGACACCCATCTCAAAGCCCCGATATTGCAGAAACCGCAGCTGTCGGGCTTTTTCTTTGGCGTCTTTTGGTAAGGCGTCCCCGTATTTTTTTACACGCGCCTGCACTGCCAGTGCAAGCCAGTCCACTGGTTCTTTTGTGTCTTGTTCGGTTAAAATCGTGCCATCGGTAAGGCTGCCGTCATTGGCGGTGGTGATGAGCGTCTCTAGTTGGTCGTAGCGGATTTTTGCGGTTTTTAGGGCTTGGCGAATGTGCTGTTTACCTCGCCCACGGCGGATATTTTCACGAATGAGCATATAGGCGGCGCGTTCATCGCTTTGATAGCCTTTCTCGGCAAATTCTTTTAAAAGTTGCTCGATGGCGTCAGGGTCGCAGTCTTTTGCCAAAAGTTTCTGGCGTAATTGGTGGGTAGAGAGTTCTCGATTTGACAAATAATAAAACGCCAGCCAGCGTAGACGCTGTGTGGCTTTGTCGGGCATGGCAAGGGATTCAAGCTCAACGTCAGCCAGTACGCTTGCCAAGCGTTCATCGATGACGCCCGATGCCTCAAGTTGGGATTTTTTTTCGCTAGCGGGCAGATTTGGTGTTTCTTTGGGCTGTTTTTTGGCTTTGACTCGGGGTGGTGTCTGGCTTGCTGGAGCTTCCTTTGGTGGTTTTTTAGGCTCGGTGCATTGGCGGCTTTGGGCGTTCTTTTTCTGGTGGTTTTGAGGGGTGTCAGAGGTGGCAGTCTTTATGGACTGTGAAGAGAGTTCGGCTAGGATTTCGTCCAGTGTTTTTATGGTGGGGGATTTTGGTGTATTCATAAACATTGATAAAAAGATAAGCCGTCACAGATAGGACGGCTTATGGGTTAATTACTCATCTTCCATGCCAGGGACGTATTCGGGTACGTCATCGCCATCATCGCTGGGCGCGGCTTTTTTGCTTACCAGTTTTGAGCTGCGGATTTTTTGTTCAATCTCAGTGGCAATGTGCGGATTTTCCACAAGGTATTTACCAGCGTTGTTTTTGCCTTGCCCGATTTTGCTGTCGCCATAGCTGTACCAAGAGCCTGACTTACCAACAACATCAATCTCAACGCCCAAGTCCAAAATCTCACCCAGGCGGTTAATGCCCTCACCGTAGAGGATTTGGAATTCGGTTTGTTTGAAGGGGGGTGCCATCTTGTTTTTGATGACTTTGACACGGGTTTCTGAGCCGATAATTTCTTCGCTTTCTTTTACAGAGCCGATACGGCGAATGTCCAGACGCACTGAAGCGTAGAATTTTAGGGCGTTACCGCCTGTGGTGGTCTCAGGGCTGCCGAACATCACACCGATTTTTTGGCGTAGCTGGTTAATGAAAATCACCATGCAGTTTGAACGTTTGGCATTACCGGTGATTTTACGTAAGGCTTGGCTCATTAGGCGTGCTTGCAGACCCATGTGGCTGTCGCCCATTTCGCCCTCAATCTCTGCCTTCGGGGTCAATGCCGCTACCGAGTCCACGACAATCAGGTCAATCGCCCCTGAACGCACCAACATATCTGCAATCTCAAGCGCTTGTTCACCGTTGTCAGGCTGTGTCACCAAAAGGTCGTCAATGTTCACGCCCAGTTTTCTGGCGTAAATCGGGTCTAGGGCGTGTTCTGCGTCAATGAACGCACATTTTCCGCCTTGTCTTTGGCATTCAGCGATGGTTTGTAGCGTTAGCGTGGTTTTACCCGAGCTTTCAGGCCCGAAAATCTCGATGATACGCCCCTTTGGCAGACCGCCAATGCCTAAAGCAATGTCCAGTCCCAGTGAGCCTGTAGAAACCACATCAACGTCTTGGGCGACCGAGTCGTCTCCTAGGTGCATGATGGTGTTTTTGCCGAATTGTTTTTCAATCTGTGCCAAAGCGGCTTTGAGTGCTTTTTCTTTTTCTTCGTTCACAAGTCGTATCCTGATTAAAGTCAAGGGGTCAAAATTATGGCTATTATAGCACATATTATGTCCTGACAACAGCCAAAGCCGATAAAACCGCTCAAGAAAAAGCAATCCTATAAAAAGAAGCGGAGGACAAGGTGGGCAAGGCTTATCCTTTTGTGGCAGGTGGTTTTTTGGGTTTTAAAAAAGTTATCCACAAAATTCATTAAAAAATCGAACACTTTTCGTGGAACAAAAAATTGCTTGGATTTTTTAGATGATTCTTTTTAAAAATGTCAATATCTTGGAAGATTTATTTTATAAGTATTTGATTTTAATATATAAATAAAATTTTTCGTCTTTGTATAAAATATGTTCAATCTTGCTCTTTGCTTGGAAAATCAAGGCTTGAAATCGTAGTTTTTTAACTTTTCCACAAAGTTATCCACAGTTTTTGTGGAAAAACTCACAAGCCCAAGAACCACGGTGTTTGGCGGTCCGTTTTGGGCATTTGGTGGTGTGGGCGTGATTTTTTTGATTGATTTTTTATAAAAAATTTAATCCAATGTTTAAAAAAATATTATACATACGCCTCGCATTCGTTGGTAAAAAATCAACGCAAGTGAACCCAGCTTCATGTTTCACACCAAAAATCAAATAAGATTTTTTATTTGATGGTGAATTTTTTTAAAATTTATTAAAGCTTTTAAGGGTAGTTTAAAGCAGGTAGGACTTGCGGCTGTGGTGGGTTTTTTTGGTTTTTAATTGTTGTTCGGTAAAAAAAACCGCCCAGCGAAGGCGGTTTTTTGGTGAGTGAGGGGCTTAGGTACTGACTTTTTCATAAAACAAATCCCAAACGCCATGCCCAAGGTGAATGCCGCGGTTTTCAAATTTCGTGAGTGGGCGAAAGTCGGGGCGGGGTGAGAAATGACCCGTGCCTGCCATGTTGGTGAATTCTGGCATGGCGTCTAGCACGTCCAGCATCCAAAAGGCATAATGCTCCCAGTCGGTGGCGGCATGGAAGACGCCCCCTGTTTTTAGGGTGCGTGCGACAATCTGCATGCGTTCAGTGGTGACGAAGCGTCTTTTGTAATGACGCTTTTTTTGCCATGGGTCGGGAAAGTACAGTTGTACGGTGTCAAGATGTGCTTCGGGGAGATTTTTTAGTAGTTCAATGGCGTCACCGTTGATGACTTTTAGATTATCAAGCCCTGCTTCATGCGCCAAAAGCGTGCAACGTCCGATGCCAGGTTCATGCACCTCAATGCCAATGAAGTTCTTTTCGGGGGTGTTTTTCGCCATGGTGATAAGGCTGTCCCCCATGCCAAAGCCAATCTCTAGCGTGAGCGGGGCGTCACTGCCGTTTTTCGTGTCTTTAAAAAATACCCGCAAGTCGTGAATGCTGCTGACGTCACCGAGCTTGCCCAGCGTGCCGTCATGATTGACCAGATATCGCTTAAACGTGTCATCGGTCAAGGCAGTCTCGGCAGCTTGGCTGATGTGCGTCCGCCGTTTCATGAAGGTGTTGATTTGGCGAAAATGAGCGGGGGTTTCCTCAAGGTTTTCAATGGCTTTTCGGACTTCGGTTTTTTGGGCGTCTGACGCTGTGTTGGTTGCTTGAGCGTTAATTTCTTCGGCGGGGGTGTTTTGGGTGTTTGGGCTGGTCATGGCTGGTCTTTTTTGGCTGTTGGTCGGGTGCGTCTGTGTGCGAAAAAGCCGCTTTGCACTTTTTTGATCTGGGTGTAAAATAGTCATGCCTAGGCGAACACGCCACAGGCACGCCAATTATACCTATTTTTGATAAAAAAAGCCATGCAACCCCTATTTCGATTGCCTTTTTTGGAAGATACGACACCCCCGCCTTTTTACCGCCCAGAATTATCTGACGCCAAGCGAAAACAGCTTGATGTGTGGTTTCTTGGTACACGCTCGCAGGCGTATTATTTGAAGCGATTTTCCCAGATGGACGAGGCGGGCAGGCTTTTGCCAAGCTGGAACTGGGCGGCCTTTTTTATGGCGTTCGGCTGGCTGTTATACCGCAAGCGGTTTTTGGACTGTTTTGTGTATTGTGTGGCAGGTCTGTCCTTTGTTAAGCTCATGATTGTGCTAAGTCTGGTGTTTTTGGAATTTTTTGTAACCAGTCGGCTTGATGCGACATGGCAAATGCCGTTTCGGATTTTCGTGGCAGCGTTGGTGTGGGTGTTTTGGGCAGGCATGGTGGCACGTTGGGCGAATGCCTATTATTATCGTATGGCAAGGCGTGAGATTGCGGACGCTTTGGATTTGTATCCACGTGACCCAGATGCACAAAAAGCCCACCTAAAGGAGCATGGCGGTACCAGTCTTTTGGGTATGGGGGTGGCGTTTTGTTTGTACGGGTCTTTTTTGGGCGTGCTGACGACTTTTTTCCCGATGTGGGCAGACAGGCAAGAAGATGCCATTGTCTACCAAAGTTACCAAGCCCTAAGCCACGCCCGCACAAGGGTGGAGGGCATTTATCAAGCACAAGGCAGCTGTCCTGTGGGGCTATCCTTGGCGACAGATGAACAGCCGATGAGTATGACGGTGCTAAGCCATGCCAAGGGCGTGGACAGCGACTGCGTGATTTTATTGACCATTGAAAAAGCACGCTATCCTGTGCGTTATCTGAATGGGCAAACGATGTTTTTATATCGCCTGAAGGGGGCGGGCGAGGCAGGTGTGTGGCGTTGTCAAAGTTCTTTGGGCAAATCTGCCACGCCCAAGCAATGCGTGCGTTAGTATTAAGTAATGCTTAATAGTGGGCAGAGTTTTTTAAAGTTATCCACAAATTTTTTAGGATTGATGTTGTGTGAAACCTTGATGGTTTTTCTTGGAAAATATTAAGAGAGAAAAGTCAATATATTGGACTAATTATTTTTTAAGTTATTGATTTTATTATAAAAAAATTCAATTTTATAATTGATTAAATTTTATCCAATCGCCTGCTACCCCTGAATTTTCAAGGCCTAAAATCATCGATTTTCTACTTTTCCACAAAGTTATCCACAGTTTTTGTGGAAAAATGCCGCACGGCTTATCCGCTCTGCCATCGCCAAAAGTCAAGCGATTTTTCGGACGGTTTTTGATATTAAAAAGATAAAAAATTCTAAGTTTTTGATTGATTTTATTTATTGGTGTTTCACAAAAAACCCTTAGCTTTGGCAGATGTTGGACTTGTGCGTCAAGTGGTGTTCTCTGGGTTGGTATTGATGGTTTTGTTAGGTGATTTGACTATGGGTGTGGAGTTTGGTTGGGGGTGATTTGGGATGGTTGGGTGGTGCGGGCTTTGATTTTTGGGGTATTGCTAAGGGTTTGTTTTTTTGCGTGGGTTTTGGGCTAGTGGCTGTGGTCTAGCGGCTGTTTTAGGCGGGGGCGGTCTGGGGAGATTTTTGCTAGCACGGCTTGGGTGGTGGGCATGGGGGCACAAGTGATGAGGGCGGCGATGATTTCAGCGCATAAAGGGGCGAAACTGTAGCCTTTTGAGCCCATGGCGGTGTTAATGTGGAGCTGTTGGTCGATTTTGCCTGTGATGGGGTGGTAGTCGGGGGTTTGGGCACGAATGCCAGCCCGTCCCGCTAGGCTTGTTTTATCGATGCTGCCCAGCTTAGTGAATGCGTCTGGCAGGGCGTGGGCGAGTTTGTCTAGATTGAAGCGATGTTCACCATCATGGACGCTGGTATCGGTGCTGTTTCTGATGAAACTGGCACCGAATAAAAGTGTGTCTTCGCCCACGCAGGCGTAGCCGTCATACTTTATACTTGCGTGGGCGGCAGCTTTAAAGGCTTGGACGGCGGTTTCATTGTTTAACATAGAGACCTGCCCTCGGATTTTTCGGCAGTCGAAGATGGCGGGGTGGAGTGTTTGACTTTCATGACCTGCACAAATCAGCACGCAGTCGGATAGGTAGCGTGTTCGGCAGTTGGCGTACAACGCTTCATTGTCAAGGTTGTCTTGCACCAAGGTAATGGCAGGGTGTGCCAAGACGACTTCAGCAAGGGCAGCGGGGTTTACCTGTCCGCCCGTGGGCAGGTAGGCACATAGCTCTGCCGTGCCAAGTGGGGCGTGGTGGGTGATGAGTGTGTCGGGGTAGCTGTCGATGAGTGACAGGTGTTTTTCTTTGGGCTTGTTGCTGGGTAGTAGAAAATCAATCACCCCTGTTTTTTCAAAAACGGCTGCGGGTTTTTTTGGGTTGGCTGGATTTTGTGTTGCTTGCCAGGTGAGTGCTTCGTAATGGGCTTGGGCGTATAAAAATGCTGCGGTCGGCAGGTGGTCTTTGACGCCTGTGATGTCAGACAGCTTGGGCGAAAGCAACGCCCGAAAATTCCCAGATGCCCCCGCCAGTACGCCAACTTTATCCACAAGTGTAACCGTACAGCCGTGGCGAGCAAGCGCATAAGCACTACACAGCCCTGCTATGCCCGCCCCGATGACCGCAACGTGCGGTGTTTTTTGGGCGGGTTTTTCTAAAAAAGCGTCAAAGCGAGCAGTGAGCATTTCTCGCTTGCGTCCAAATCCCTTGGTTTTTATGGGGGTGGCGTTGATGGCGAGCAGGCTGCGTTTGACTTGCCCTGCTGCACTAAAGGTGGCGAGCGTGCTATCTTTATGGCTTAGGCGGGCAATGGCGGAAAAAACCGCATCAGACCACAGGCTTTCATTTTTTTTCGGGGCAAAGCCGTCTAAAAACCATGCGTCCACCTTCGTCCACGGAGCGGCGTCCGCCAAGGCGTGCAGGCTCTCACTAGCGTCCCCAAGCCATAAATCTAGCACAATATTCAAACCCAAATCCGCCCCCAGATAACGGCGATGACAGCCCGCCAAGGCAGGTGGGTATGCTGCCAGCAAGGCTGTGACAAAGGGGGCTAAGGTTGGCTCGTCCTGCCAGTGGGCGAGGGCGGCTTCTAGGTCGGCTTTTTTTAGGGGGAATTTTTCTGTGCTAATAAAGTGCAAGGTGGGCGAGCGATGTACGGAAGTGGTGCTTTGGCTGGTTTTTTTGGCGTCCAACCATAAGGCACAGCTCATTAAAAAATTTAAGCCCGTGCCAAAGCCTGTTTCAGCGATGACAAATCTGTCTGGTGTGTCTTTTAAAAAGCAGGCGAGAAACCGCTTGGGCAAGTGGTTATTTTCACCGAAGACATAACGACTTTCTGCCAGCCCGTTTTCTTTGGAAAAATAAATATCATCAAAGGCGGTGGAGATGGGTACGCCTTTGCCTGATGTGTCTGTTTGCCAGTCGAGTGCGGCGGTTTCTAGCATGACTACCAACGCTGACGTGAAATGAGTTTGGCGAGAATAAAACCAAGCAACATCGCCAGTATCGTGGTGATGACCCCGTAGGCGAACAGCTGTCCGCTTCTTTCTTCGGTGAGGACGTTCACTTGTGTGGTGAGGTCGTCCACTTGACGGGTTAGCTCAGCATTTTTTGCCAAAAGCTCGGTGTTGGCACGGGAAAGCTCGCTGTCATCAGGGGTGATGGCGTCTAGCAGGGTGGGATTTTCGGGGTTGTGCGGATTGGCGGGGACATCGGCTATGTTGATGGTTGTTGCGTCAGCGTCTGCTTCGCTGTCTGTTTTAGTGCTTTGTGTGTTAGTTTGGGGCTTGTTATCAGCAGGGGCGTTGGGGGATTTAACCTCTGTTTGGGCGGTGTTTTGGGCTTGATTTTGTGCGGCGGTCTCAGGCTTTGGGGCTTCGGCTGTGTTTGTTGGTTTGGGTGTTTCTGCGGGTTTTGGGGCAGTGCTTGTGGTTTGTTCGCTAAACGCACTGGCGAATGTGGTTGGCGTGCTTTGTTGTGCCAAAGCAGGCAGGCAGGCAAGCAGAGCGACAGTCAAGGCGGTTTTTTTTAGGTACATCATGGCAACACCTTCACAAAGGGGCGGATTTGTACATGGCTATAAACACCATGAGCAAGATAAGGCTCAGCGTCAACCCAAGCTTGACAGTCTTTTTCATCGGCAAAGTCCGCCACGATGACGCTGCCACTCATGGTAGAGTCACCGTGGGCGATGGGGGTTGGTCCTGCCAGCACCAGTCTGCCCTCAGAGGCTAAGGTTTCTAGGCGAGCGACATGGGCAGGGCGTGCAGCGGCACGGGCGTCAGCACTGTTTGCGACATCAAAACCGATGATAACAAATAAAGGCATGAGCTGTCCTTTTAATTAAACTTAATAAAGATAAATGCCAATAAGAAGAATTAGGCGTTCAATGGTATAAATAGGGTGTTTTGGTTTTTGGTATTAGCCGTTCGGGGGGTCTAATTTAAACCGTTTTCTTAAAACGATAAACATACCCACCACAAATACCATCATCACCGCCATGTCCCCGAAAGCGGTGAACTCGCCCCAGTAACGTCCCTCGGCAAAGACAAAGGCGAAAAAGGCGTGCAGACCTGCCATCATAAAAAACATACCTGCCCACGCTAGGTTTAATTTTACCCAGCCTTTTTCGGACAAATCAAGGATGGGCTCGAACAGTTTTTTTATGGCGGGGGTTTTGTTTTTGAAAAAGAAGGGCGAAATTAAAAAACCCGTCGCAAAAACAAGGTTAATAATCACCGCTTTTAAGCGGATATAATAATCATCACTTAAAGCTAGGGTAATCCCACCGAACACCACCGTCATTAACAGTACGAACCATTGCTGTTTTTCTAGGCGAAATTTTTGGGTGATAAATAAAATGCCATACACCACAAGCATGGATAAAATCAGCCCCGTGGTGGCGACTAAAATGTGGTTGTTGTTTTCGCCTGCTGTGCCAAATAGTCGTAAAAGCGGATGCGTGGTGTCTTTTGGGTCGCTGGTTTTATATAAATAAAAAAACAAAATCAGCGGAATAAAATCAAGTAAGGCTTTCATAGGTTTTTGGCGGTTGACTTGGCAAATCTGACTATTTTACACAAAATTCATGAGTTTGGCAAAATTTCTCATCATAAAAAACGCCACCCGAAAGTGACGTTTTTTTGGTTAGTTGATACGCACGGCGTCTTCTTTGTTTTCCGCCAGCTGTGGGGTTAGGGGTATCAGCGGTGAGACTAGCGCCTCTTTTAAGACCTCATCGATGGTTTCTACCGTTTGGATTTTTAAGCCCTCTTTGACGTTGTCGGGGATTTCTACAAGGTCACGCTCGTTGGCTTTTGGGATAAGCACATGACGAATGCCCCCGCGGTGTGCCGCCAAAAGCTTTTCTTTTAAACCGCCGATACGCAAGACCTTGCCACGCAGGGTCACCTCGCCCGTCATGGCGATGTCAGGACGAATGGCAATGCCTGTCAAGGCAGACACCAGTGCCGTGGTCAGGGCGATACCTGCGGACGGGCCGTCTTTTGGGGTAGCACCTTCGGGCATATGCACATGAATGTCCGTGTTTTTTACTTTGTCATAACTAATGCCAAAGCGGTCACCGCCTGCACGCACCACGCTCATGGCGGCACGGATAGATTCTTTCATGACGTCCCCGAGCGAGCCTGTGAAGGTCAGCTCGCCTTTGCCCGCCATGGTTACAGATTCGATGGTCAAAAGCTCGCCCCCGACAGAGGTCCACGCAAGTCCTGTAATGCGTCCGACTTCAGCGTCTTTTTCTGCCAAGCCATAATCAAAGGGTTTGACGCCCAAAAAGTCAGAGATGTTGTCATCATTGACGCTGATGGGGTTGATTTTTGTGCCTTTTTTGGGCTTGACGCCATAAGTTTCTACTTGTGAACGCACGGCTTTTCGGCTGATTTTATTGATTTCTCGTTCTAGGCTGCGTACGCCTGCTTCACGGGTATAGTGACGAATGATACTGGTGAGTGCTTCTTCTGTGATGTCCAGCTCGCCTTTGTTTAGCCCGTTTTGTTCTAGGGCTTTTGGGGTAAGGTAGTTCTGGGCAATCGCCAGTTTCTCGTCTTCGGTATAACCCGGCAGGCGAATCACCTCCATACGGTCAAGCAAGGCAGGCGGAATGTTCATGCTGTTGGCGGTGCAGATGAACATCACCTCCGATAAATCCAAATCAAGGTCAAGGTAGTGGTCGTTAAAGCTTGAGTTCTGCGAGGGGTCAAGCACTTCTAAGAGTGCGGACGCAGGGTCACCCCGAAAATCCTGTGCCATTTTGTCGATTTCATCTAACAAAAACAGCGGATTTTTGGTCTCAACTTTCGCCAAAGACTGCACGATTTTCCCTGGCATCGCACCGATATAGGTGCGTCTATGTCCACGGATTTCCGCCTCGTCACGCACGCCACCCAATGCCATACGCACGAATTTTCTGCCCGTGGCTTTGGCAATGCTCTCACCCAGACTGGTTTTGCCCACTCCTGGAGGTCCAACCAAGCACAAAATCGGACCGTTGAGTTTTTTCACACGTGACTGCACCGCCAAGTACTCTAAAATGCGGTCCTTAACATCATCTAACCCGTAGTGGTCAGCGTCTAGGATTTCTTTGGCACGGTCGAGCTTGGTGGTGGCTTTGGTGGTTTTTTTCCACGGCGTATCTAAAATCCACTCAAGATAGCCTCGCACCACGGACGCCTCAGATGAGGACGCAGGCATCATTTTTAATTTTTTAAATTCTGTGTCAGCTTTTTTACGTACCGCCTCAGGCAAATCCGCCTCGCTTAGGCGTTTTTCAAGTTCGTTATCGTCATCATCTAAACCGTCATTCATGTCGGAAAGCTCGGTTTTGATGGCTTTCATTTTTTCATTTAAAAAATATTCACGTTGGTTGGATTCCATCTGACGGCGGACGGCTTCTTGGAGTTCGCTTTCGATGTCTTGCTCGGTTTTTTGGGCGACCAAATGCTCCACCAAGCTGTCATACAGCTCGGAGAGATTATCATTTGCCAAAAGCTCCAGCTTTTTATTTAGGTCAAGGTTGGTGCGAGTGGCGATAAAATAGATAAGCTTTGGCAAACTGCCCAGTCCGCCTGCGACTTTCACCAGCTCACGGGGCGAGCGTAGGTTGTTGTCGGCATATTCTGCGAACAGCTGTAATAGCATATCGGCACGGGCGTTTGCCTCTTCGTCATCGAAGCTGTCTGACAGCGTGGCAGGCAGCCACTCACCGAACAAAGGATAACCTGCGATGGTATCAATCACCGCTAAAACCTTAGCCCGAGAAACACCCTCAAGCAGGACTTTTAGGCAGTCTTTATCTGTATCATGGGGCATGGTGCTAATGATACGGCAGACTGTGCCGTGGGTGTGGAGATTGTTTGGGTCAATGTTCTCAGAAAGGGAGTCTTTTTGGGAAACGAGTAGAATCTCACCCTCGTATTCTTCTTGGGCAAATTCTACGGCTTTGATGGATTGTTCTCGACCGACAAAAATCGCAATCTGCGTATCAGGATAAACCACGACATCACGCACCGCCAGTAAGGGCAATGAATGCGGGGTGGTAGGGGTTTGGTCGCTCATGGCGTACTCCTTGTCATTTTCTTATGGGTGCTTAATGGGGTGTACCAAAAAAAATACAAGCCATTTTTTTGTTTTTCGTGCAGTTTCATTTTTAGGGTGGCTGTGTTCATGCCCAAGCTGTGTTACAATGCACCAGATGGCGATGTGCTATTTTTTTCACCAATCTGTTTTTTTGGGTGCTGTTTATGTTTTTTAAAAAAAATAAAACAAAAGATACACAAGAATTGCATCAATTAGAGCAACAAGCCCGTGACGTGGTTTATGCGTATACGCTCGGGGATTATGTCTTGAAAAATGACGTAACCAGCTGTGCGTTAGATGAAAAGGGGGTCTTGGCGTTGTCTGTGCGTCTGCCAAAGACCATCAGCCCCGAGCAAGTTCATGCGGAGCTGGGCGAGCGTCTGTATGCCATCGGTGTGCCTGAGATGAATATGAACGTCACCTTATATGACGCAGGGGGTGTGGGCGTGCATAAGCCTGCCGCCCAAGACAGACTGCCGCCACACCCACGCATTCGCCACATTATTGCCATTGCGTCAGGCAAAGGGGGCGTGGGCAAATCCACCACGGCGGTGAATTTGGCGCTGGCATTAAAGGCGGCGGGGTATCGGGTGGGATTGTTAGATGCGGATATTTATGGTCCATCTTTGCCAGATATGCTGGGCGTGGCAGGTGTGAAGCCTGTGGTGGAAAATGGGCAGTTCGTACCGATTGATGCCTACGGTATGCCGATGATGTCCATTGGCAGTCTCATCGATGATGGTGGAACGCCGATTGCGTGGCGGGGGATTAAGGCGACAGGTGCGTTAATGCAGATGTTTAATGACACCGCCTTTGGGCATTTGGATTATTTGCTGATTGATATGCCCCCTGGGACGGGCGACATTCAGCTGTCGCTTGCCCAAAAAATTCCCATCACCGCCGCCATCATCGTCACCACGCCGCAGCACATTGCCCTGCTTGATGTGAAAAAGGGCATGGCGTTGTTCGAAAAAACGCACATTCCGATTTTAGGTGTTATTGAAAATATGGCGATGTACACCTGTAGCCAGTGCGGTCACAGTGAACCGATTTTCGGTGCGGACGGTGGACGGCTTATCGCGCAGCAGTATGGCGTCCCGCTTTTAGGGCAGCTGCCTTTGACGGTATCTATCCGTGAAACCATGGACAAAGGGGTGCCTGTGGCACTGGATAAAGACAGCCACGTAGGCGAGCATTATCACGCCATCGCCCGTCAGGTGGCGGAGGCGGTAATACCCTTTGCCAAGCCCAAGGACGAGACACGGATTTTTTAAAAAATAAAACACGCCAAGTCATAAGCTTGGCGTGTTTTTAACGGGGCTTTATTTTTTTACACCGCCAAAGCCGATGCCATTACCTGTGGTAGAGTTGATGTGACCTGCCACCTCTTCAGCGTTGTTGCCGAAGATACCTAATGTGTAGCCGCCGTTATCTGCACCATTGGTTGCACCCGAGATGCCATAGCCCTCAAAGTGAGTTTTGCCATTCTCGGTGAATGTATAAGGTATGATTCTGCCCTCTTCTAGGCTGATGGATTTGCCGTCCAAGGCGACGCTGCCTTGCCCAGTTTTACTGGCGAAATTGATGGCATAATTAAACGTGCCTTCACTGTCGATGTCAAAAGACTTGCCGCTGTAATTAAATGTGCCTGCGGTCGGTAGTGTTTTTGTGGCATTGCCTGTGACGTAGTGAAAGCTGACTTCTTTGTCCCCTGCGATGGTCTTGTTTAGGCTAGCACCAGAGACTGTCGCACCCTCAAATCTGGAACCAAGCACGATGGAGTTGGGCTGGTGATAAGCACGCACAGTTTCGTTTATACGCACGGTGTGAGCTTGATTGTTGATGGTGGCGGTCAGGTTGGAGACGACCGTTCTATTACTTAAACCTTGAGGGAGTTTATTTAGTTCTAGGTTTAAGCCATGTGCCTTACCATCTATGGTGACGGTGGGCTGACTGACGGCACTGGCACCCAGCTCTTCTTTGATGTCATCGATTTCTTCTTGGGATAGGACAAAAGAGTACGTATCTGTGACTTTGCTGGTGGGCTGGGTGGTGTTGGTGCTTGCTGTATTGCCTGTGGTCGTACCGCCTGTGTTGGTGCTTGCATTATTTCCTGTATTGTTGTTTGTCCCTGCTGTGCCGCCTGTGGTTGGGGCTGGGTTAACCACAGGTGTGGTGGAAGCGGCATGGTTACTGCTGTTTCCACCACTGCTGCATGCCGCCAAAGCGAAAGCACTCATGCCTAAAGTGATATGAAGAAAGGTCTTTTTCATGATGATGTTCCTTGTGATGATTATTAAGAATGCACATATGTATGTTGTGCATTTTTATTATGAAGGATTGAAACTTTTAATGCAACACAAGGGGTAAAAGTTGTTGTTTTTTGAGACAGTTTTTGGGTTTTAGGGGTTAACAAAGGATTATTTGAAATAAAAAACAACGCATACTGTCGATGCGTTGTTTTTTTTGATGATTATTTGGTGCTGCCACCAAACAAAATATCATTGTTATTTCCTGCAATACCATCGCTAACACCGATATGACCTGCGACTTCTTGGGCGTTATTACCAAAAATACCAAGCTTATAATACTCGCCTTTCCAGTTTGGGTCAGTGCTTTTGACACCGCCTAAGATACCAAAGCCTTTAAAGGTAACATCGGCATCTGTGCCTAGATGATAAACGCTAAGGAGCGGATTGCCGTCTATGATGTAGGGTAGTAGGGTGATGGTGTGTCCGTCTAGCGTGATTTCCCCCTCGCCCTGTTTATTGTCAAAGTTGATTTGGTACTTAAAGCTGCCCTCGCTGTCACGGTCAAATGCCTTACCTGTGTAGTGGTAAGTGCCTGCACCATATTCGGGCAACTTGGTGGTGGCATTGCCAACCATATATTCCATATCCAAACCATGTGCTTTGTCCGTGGTAAAGGTTGTGTCACCAATCTTATAATGGGTAGCGCCACGTCCAATAACGATGGAGTTGGGCTGTTTGTAGATGCGGATAATTTCGGTGTCGGCGGTGCTTAGTGATACGTTGCTTTCGTAGTCGGTAACGGTTTTATAGGTGTGTATGCCATTGTCCAGCTTTTTCAAGTCAATGACGGTACTGCCTGCAACAGCACCGTTTACAGTTAAGCCATGCAGTGTTGCTGTCGCTCCAAAATTGTCATATCTTTCTTGCGACCAGATGGGATAGTAATAGGGGTCAAATCCTCGGGTGATGGGCGGCGGGTTATGCGTAGGTGTGGGGGTTGGGCTGGGTGTGATGGGTGCGGGTGT
>JAUNEE010000072.1 GCA_030525705.1 Moraxella sp. | reverse complement strand
AAGCCAACAACATACGCAAAAAAGCCTATGAACTGCCCCAATTGGTCATTGACGACCCAGCAATGTCTGAGATTATGATTGAAAATACTTATTTATCGTGTTTCAAAGAATGAAAAAAAGCCCCATAGAAATTATGGGGTTTTTGGTATTCAGACACTCTTAGGCATTCTGATACACTTGGCACTCAAAGGTGCTGTCATTCATAGTAGCACACTTAACAAGATTGTCAAGAAAAATCTTGTAAAATCGCTGGATTTTTGGCATAATTTCATATAAATAACAGATTTTTTAGTGATTTTTACCACAAAACAGGTAATTTATAGTGAAAAAACAAGGCAAAACCAGCAAACAAGGCAACGCCCTTCTAAACGATTTAAAAAGCCATACCGAAAGCCTATTAACAGAAATCAACATTGCCCCAGACCAAGCCCGCCAAGTCGCCAATGAGCTGATGTTTCAAATATCACAGCATTGGGGCGGACAGCTGATTTATGTCGTCAAAGACAATAAATTTCTTGCCGACAAGCGAGATGTGGAGATTTATCGTGCCTTTAACGGACAAAATCACGCCGAACTGTCGCAGGAATATGGCTTATCCCTACCCTATATTTACCGAATTTTAAAGCGAATGAGCGAAATAGAACGAAAACAAAATCAGCCCGATTTATTTGAGTGTATTGCTTAAATCTTTAAAACAGGTTAAAAGACAAAAACGCCAAAGCCCTGCATAATCTCCTAAGTAATTTTTACTCTTAGGAGATTTTTTATGTCAAATTTCAAAGTTGCATTAAAACGAGTGCTAAAACACGAAGGTGGTTATGTCAATGACCCCAAAGACAAAGGGGGCGAAACAAACTACGGCATTACCATTGGTACAGCTCGCCAGTTTGGTTATACAGGGTCAATGCGTAATATCCCGATGAGCGTGGTTGAAAATATTTATAAAGCACGATTTTGGGATGCACTGGGCTGTGATGAACTTACCGAAAAATATGGCTTTGCTTTTGCGTTTCAGCTGTTTGATGCAGGGGTTAACCACGGTGTCGGCAATGCCAAACGAATGCTCCAACGAGCCGTAGGCGTGGTAGATGACGGCGTGATTGGCAAGGTAACTCGTCAAGCGATTGATGACAATGCCGAGCATTTGACGGATTTGTTCAATGCCGAACGCATTCACTTCTACACCAAAATTTCTAGCTTTAATCATTTTGGGCGTGGCTGGATGAGACGAATGAGCGACAATTTAAAATTTGTTGCCAAAGACAGTCAAATCACAATCAAAGCGACCACGCCTGACGATGTGGATAGCAATACCACCAGCGAACTGCCTAATGAGTTGGCATAGGGGGTGATATGGCACGCAAGAAAAAACGCTCAATGTGGGTGGATAATTGGCAAGACGGCTGGCGGTGGTTTAGCTCGTGGGCATTTATGGTGATTTTCTTTTTGGCAACCACGCCCCTACCACCCGAAGTGGTGGACATTTTACCACCCATTATCCAAGATAAATTGACCGCTATTGTGGCGGTGTGTGGGCTAATTTTACGCTTTATCAAGCAGTCCAATCCCAATGTAGGGCAAGGGGGTGGATAATGGTGGACACGATTGACAAAGCCAATGCCGACTATGAACGCTGGCTAAATGGCAAAATCAAGCAATGCCAAATCACACCAGCCAATGATATTACAGAATGCGTGGACTGTGGGGGCGAGATTGGCGAAAAACGCAAACAAGCCGTCCCATATGCGGTGCGGTGTGTGGCGTGTCAGTCTGAATTTGAAAGGGGTAAATGATGATTTTTAAACTGGAACTGTATCAGCTGATTACCCTTGCTTTGACGATTGGTGGCACGCTGTGGGGCGTGGGCAAGGCGTTTTTTAATAGAGTAGAAACTTCTATCAAAGAAAAAGACGAAACCCTTGCCAAAGCCCTATCAAGTCTAGGCGACAAACTGGACAAAGAATCCGAAGCCATTCGCCAGCTTGACCGTGAGATTTTAAAATTAAAGGCAGAATTGCCACGAGAATATGTGTCAAAAGATGACTTTATCCGCTCGTTTACCGTTGTTGAAGCCAAGATTGATGCAGTGCAAACCACGCTTACCCATTTGAATAATAAGGAGAAATGATGAGTATTGATACCTTAAAAATTCGCCGTGAGTCTATGCGGTGGTATTTGCTGTTGGCTCTGCACAATGCCCGACCTTTGGGGGCGGTGGATATTTTGTTGCTTGATGTGGTACGGAGCATTTGGGCGGACGGCACGCCCACCGAAGTGCATAACCAGCTTGACTACCTGCACAGTCATCACTTTGTGGAGCTTACCAAACGCCCAGACGGTCATTGGCACGCCAAGCTCACGCATATCGGCATTGATGTGGTGGAATATGTGGCGGACTGCCCTGTGGGTATTTCTCGCCCTGAGAAGTATTGGACTTAAAGGGGGTGTTATGGCTCGTGCCAATGCAGTATCAAAACTTAGCCCAGAACACAAAAAACAGCTTGATGACCGTTTGTTTTCAAATGGTTTTAATGGCTATGTGGAGCTAGAAAGCTGGCTTAGAGAACTTGGCTATGAAATTAGTAAATCGGCTATCCACCGATATGGGCAAAAATTAGAACGAAAATTATCAGCCATTCAAGCCAGCACCCAAGCCTCCCTAATGATTGCCGAAGCCATTCCTGATGATGGCGATGCACGCTCGCAAGCCGTTTTGTCTTTGGTGCAAACTGAAATTTTTAACGCCCTAGTCGCCTTACAAGATTTGGACGATGATGAAAGTATTGACCCTGTCAAGCGTTTGTCAATGATAACAAAGGCAGGGAAAGGCATTAGTGAGATTGTCAAAGCGTCCGTCCTACAAAAACAACACGCCCTAGATGTTAAAGAAAAGGCAGAAAAAACCGCCAAAGAAGTTGAAATCATTGCCAAAACAGGTGGACTGTCTGACGAAACGGCTAACCTTATCCGTGCCAAGATTTTGGGGATTGCTGAATGATAAAACAAGCTCCAAGCGTGCTTTTACCCTATCAACAAGACTGGGTTGCCGACCAATCCGAAGTGAAAATCTTTGTCAAATCACGGCGTATCGGTGGGTCGTGGGCAGAAGCTGGCGAGTCCGCCCTAGAAGCGAGCCGTACACACGGACAAGACACTTGGTATATTGGCTATACCAAAGATATGGCGATTGAGTTTATCCGAGATGTGGCGGACTGGGCGAAATTTTATAGCCTTGTGGCAAGCGAAATAGAAGAACACGAAGAAATCTTTGAAAACGGCGATGAGAAAAAGGCGATTTTGGCATTTACCATCAAATTTGCCAGTGGCTTTCGTGTTACCGCTTTGTCGTCATCGCCTAGAAACTTGCGTGGTAAGCAGGGGCGTGTGGTTATTGATGAGTCGGCTTTCCACGATGATTTACCAGAGCTGTTAAAGTCTGCCCTAGCTCTCACAATTTGGGGTGGCTGTGTGCGAGTTATTTCAACACACAATGGCGTGGACAATCCTTTTAATCAACTGGTGGAAGAAGTTAAGGCAGGTAAATTGCCATACAGCTTGCACACTTGTACTTTTGATGAAGCCTTAGCAGAAGGGCTGTACAAGCGAATTTGTTTAAAAAGAAACCTGCAATGGACACCGCAGGGCGAACAAGAATGGGCGGACAAAATCCGTGCGATGTACGCCGATAATGTGGACGAAGAGTTAAATTGTATCCCCAAAAATAGCGGTGGATGCTGGCTGTCTCGCCCACTTATTGAGCAAGCGATGTCGGCTGATACACCGATTTTTGTCTATAAACGAGATAATGAATTTAACTTGCAGGATGATTTTTATCGTGAAAATGACTGTGTGGACTGGTGCGATGAGCATTTGGCGGATTTTTTAAATCAAATCCCCAAAGGTAAGGTGTTTATTGGGGGCGACTATGGACGAAATGGCGACTTAACCGATTATGCGATTGCGGTGCAAACGCCCGATTTAAACTTGCAATGCGTGGGCGTGGTAGAGCTTGAAAATATCCCCTTTACTCAGCAGGAGCAGGTTTTAAATTATATCTGCGATAGGGTAGAAAAACAGCTTGCAGGCGTGGCGTTGGACGCTCGTGGCATTGGGGCGAGCAATGCCGAAAAAGCCCAGCACCGCTATGGCGTGAACACGGTGGAGTGTGTCAAATTTAGCCAAAAATGGTATAGCCTAAATATGCCTCCATTCAAGGCAGGGCTTGAAGATAAGGTGCTATTTAACCTACCCAAACACGAAAACACGCTTTCTGACCTGCTTGCCTTTGAAATCATTGACGGCATTCCAAAACTGCCCAACCGTAAAAACAAAGGTACAGACCAACAATTACGACATGGCGATATGGGCATTGCATTAGTGCTGATGTATTACGCTTTTAAACACATTGATGGCGGTAATACTGAGATGTCTATTTTGACTGCCAAACCTAGACAATCAACCAAATTATTAAAAGGCTTTCGTGGTTTTGGTAGTATGTTACGAGGATTTAGACGATGAACGGTTTATATTTGGGCAATGAATTTGTGTCTTTTGCCGAACTTAGAAACAGCAAACAACCGCACCTAAAACAAATTGCCAGCCGTAGCACGGTGGCAGGGTTTAGCTCTCTCAATGTAGTTTTGCCCAATCCTGACCCTATTCTAAAGAAGATGGGCAAAGACATTCAAGTCTATAAAGAAATCAAGGCGGAGGCAGGGGTAAAAGGTTGTTTACGCAGACGAAAAAGTGCGGTTAAATCAAAAGCGTGGCGGATTGTACAAGACGAAGCAACCCCTGAAACGACCGAACGGATTAACCGTATTTTTAAAAATTTGCCCTTGTCTCGCATTATTGGGGCGATGGCGGACGCAAGTTTTTATGGCTATCAG
>JAUNEE010000071.1 GCA_030525705.1 Moraxella sp. | reverse complement strand
CCGACCAACAATGCGTAAATTTTTATTACTCTTTATCAAAATTTACCAAAAAGCCATCAGTCCCCTTCTGCCCGCCCGTTGTCGTTATTATCCGACTTGCTCTAATTATGCCCATACCGCCCTTAGGGTGCATTCTTTACCCAAGGCTCTATGGCTTATTATTAAACGCTTAGCACGCTGTCAGCCATTTGGGGGGTCTGGGGTGGATTTTGTGCCTGTACCGATGGCACGTTTTTATTATAAGCCGTGTCTTTATCGGGTATCTTTTGTGAAGGTGGATAAAAAAAGTTATCGGGGGTTTTTGACGCATTTAATAAAAAAAGGGTACTCGGGTTTTGATTAAGCTTTGCGGATTTTTGGGTGAAAATCCGCTTTCTTTTTAAGATTTGTTAGTAAAACATTGGCTATTTGGGTTGGTTTTGTTGTAAAATGAGCATTTTTTTATTGTGATTTTTAGCGTTTTATGGAATTTGGCGATGTTCGGTCGCTAAAATGGGTGAATTATGCAAAAAATACTTCGTGGGCTGATTATTGTCGCTATTTTGATTACCTGTTATTTGTTGGTATTGGCTTGGCAAAAAGACTACGCCAACGCCCCTGTGACCGCTCCTGTTGCCACCAGTCAAGGTGGCAGCGACCTTGCACCAAGCACGGGGGATTTGCCTGTAACAGCGGCAGCAGCGACCGCCGCACCAAGTACCAAGCTGATTTCGGTCAGCACCGACCGTTATGACATTAAAATCAATCCTGTGGGCGGTGACATCGTCCATGCCGCCTTAAAACAGTATGATGCCACGTTGGGTAGCGGTACGCCCTTTGTGCTATTAGAGGAGGGTGCGGGGCGTACTTATGTGGCGCAGTCGCTCATTGGTGGGCGTGATGGTATTGATGCTCAAGCCCGTGCCACCTACAGCAGTCCTAAAGACAGCTACCAGATGACAGGTCAAAGCCTGACTGTGCCTTTGACTTATGAAAAAGACAGCGTACGCTTCACAAAAACCTATGAATTTACCCAAGACAGCTATCCGATTAAATTATCTCACAGCATTGTCAATACCAGCACAAAAGACTGGCAGGGTGATTTATTTATTCAGTTGAAGCGGGATAATTCTAAAGACCCTGGGTTGTCTGACAAAGGGGCTTTAGGTATGGCGACCTATCTGGGCGGGGCATGGGGTGTGCCGTCCGAGCCTTATAATAAGTTAAAATTCGGTAATTTTAACGATAATGACATCACCCAAAGTAGCCCTGAGGGTTGGGTGGGCATAATTCAGCATTATTTCGTGTCGGCGTGGACGCCTCATGGTGAAAACGGCTACGCACCGAAATTCTTTAGCCGCAGCAGTGGCAATGATAACTACATCGGCTACAGCTCTTTGGTGAATGTGCCAGCAGGTCGTCAAATCACCCTAAATGACACCTTGTACTTAGGTCCAAAGGTTCAGTCGCAAATGAAGGAAGTGGCAACTGGATTGGATAAAACGGTGGATTATGGCTTTTTATGGCCGATTTCTAAGCCGATTTTTATCTTGCTTGAAAATATTCATAAAGTACTGGGTAATTGGGGTTGGTCGATTATTGCTTTGACTTTGATTGTTAAGATTGCCTTAATGTGGATTTCAGGAAAAAGCTATTATTCGATGGCGAAAATGCGTATGATTGCCCCGCGTCTGCAGGAATTAAAAGACCAATTCGGCGAAGACCGCATGAAGATGAGCCAAGAAATGATGAAGCTTTATAAAGAAGAGCAAGTCAATCCGATGGCGGGCTGTTTGCCGATTTTCTTGCAAATGCCGATTTTCTTGGCGTTGTACTGGGTGCTTGTGGAGTCTGTGGAGCTGCGTCATGCACCATGGATACTGTGGATTAACGACCTTTCAGCGATGGACCCGTGGTTGATTTTGCCGATTTTCATGGGGATGACCATGTACGTGCAGCAGCTGTTAAATCCGCAGCCTACCGACCCTATGCAGGCGAAAATCATGCGGATTTTGCCCATTGTCTTTACGGTGTTTATGCTGTTTTTCCCAGCGGGTCTGGTGCTTTACTGGACGGTGAATAACTTGTTTAGTATGACGCAGCAGCATCTTATTAATAAAAAAGTCGAAAAAGAATACCAAGCAAGAAAAACAGCTTGATAATAAAAAAAGAGCGTATTTAAAGATACGCTCTTTTTTTCGGCGGTTTCATAAAGCTTATTTCATAGCCAATTTTTTTAAAATATGCTAAGATGATTTATTTGTGTAATGAATAGTAAAATGACCATGACCGCTACTACAAGTACCACAACCATCGCTGCCATCGCCACCGCCTCAGGGCAAGGCGGCGTGGGGATTGTTCGTTTGTCAGGTAAGGATAGTTATGCCATTGGCTGTGCCATTAGTAAAAGACAGTCGTTAACGCCTCGCCATGCACATTTGGTGAAATTGTATGATGATAAAGGTGAGGTGCTAGACGAGGCGGTGCTTATTTATTTTAAAGCGCCGCATTCATTTACGGGCGAAGATGTGGTGGAGCTACAAGGGCATGGCGGCAGTGTACTGTTAAATTTGGTTTTGGCGCGTTGTTTTGAGCTTGGGGCAAGGCAAGCCACAGCGGGGGAGTTTTCTTTTCGGGCGTTCGATAACGGTAAGTTGGATTTGCTACAAGCTGAAGCCATCAGCGACGCCATCAGTGCCACCAGTGCTGCTGAGGCGCGCTCTGCCATTCGTTCTTTGTCGGGCGAGTTTTCACAAAAAATCCATAGTCTTGGTGAGGATTTGATTCATCTGCGTTTGTATGTTGAGGCGATGATTGATTTTAGTGATGAAGAGGATGTGGATTTTTTGGCGGATGGGGTGTTGATTTCACGCATGGACGCCGCTTTAACACAGATGAATGCCATTTTAGCTACCGCTCGCCAAGGCGTGTTATTAAAGGACGGGGTGACGGTGGTTTTGGTAGGTCGCCCGAATGCAGGCAAGTCAAGCTTATTAAACCGCTTGGCGGGTACCGAGCGTGCCATCGTCACCGATGTGGCGGGTACGACCAGAGACACCCTAGAAGAAACGGTGCTTTTGGGTGGGTTGAGTGTGCATTTGACTGACACCGCAGGATTAAGGGAAACTGTCGATAAGGTGGAAAAAATCGGCATTGAGCGTGCTTTGACCGCCATTAAGGCTGCGGATTTGCTGTTATTGGTTTATGATTTGGCAAGTGGTGACAGCCCCAAGGCTTTATGCCGTGAGCTTTTGGGGGTGGAGATGGCAAGTCTTGGTGAAAAGCTTATCATCGTGGGCAATAAAGCCGACCTAACCACCCAAAGCACAGGCAAACAAGACGGCACACCAAAGCAAGTCAATGTTTCATGTGAAACAGGGGCGGGTATAGAAACGCTCATCAGCGTCCTGCATGAAACCGTGGGTTATCAGCCTAATGATAACAGTGTCATCGCACGCACCCGTCACATTGACGCCCTAAAACGTGCCAAAGCCCACCTTGAGGACGCCAAAGAGCAGCTTGTCATTTATCAAGCAGGCGAGCTGTCGGCGGAGAGTTTGAGGTTGTCGCATAAGGCGTTGGGTGAGCTGACAGGGGATTTTAGCGCCGATGATTTGCTTGGGCGAATTTTTTCGACTTTTTGTATTGGAAAATAAGGATTGTTATGCACTGCCCCTTTTGCAATGCCCTTGACACCAAAGTTACCGACTCACGCCTTGCCGCCGAAGGCTACCAAGTTCGCCGCCGCCGTCAATGCACAGAATGCGGCGAACGCTTTACAACCTTTGAGATCATTGAAGTGGTAATGCCCCGTATCATCAAAAGTAGCGGAAAAATTGAGCCATACGATGTCGCTAAGCTCAAACGCTCCATTTCTCTCCCCCTGCAAAAACGCCCCGTCAGCCTTGATGCGGTGGAAGCGATGATAAGTCGCATTGAAAAATCGCTGAGATTTACAGGCGAGCGAGAAATTCCCAGCAAAAAAGTGGGAGAAATCGTGATGAATGAGTTAAAGGCATTGGACGATGTCGCCTATGTGCGTTTTGCCAGCGTTTATCGGGACTTTCAGGACATTGAAGCCTTTGCTAAGGAGCTTGCCAACATTAGAAAACCTATGTGATGTTCCGTGTGGAACAATTTGTCAGGTGCATACCACGCACCATTTAAAAAACTAAGCCAAAACTGTGTGTATTATACCCTTTATGGTTTGCGGTAATTTTAAAAATTTTCTTAATTATATCAATGATTTAAAAAATGACAACCCTATCTCTACTTGACCCAACCCTAATCGCCCAGCTCTCGCCCATTTTGCCAGATGATGAACGCTTTATGACAATGGCAATAAATGAAGCCAAACAAGGCATCTACACCACTCGCCCAAATCCGTGTGTGGGTTGTGTGCTTGTCAAAGATGGGCAAATTTTGGGCAAGGGCTTTCACCCCAAAGCAGGACAACCGCACGCTGAGATTTTTGCCCTAAATAATGCCAAAGAACAAGGCTTTGATGTGGCAGGGGCAAGTGCCTATGTTACGCTTGAACCGTGTAGTCATTTTGGGTGTACACCGCCGTGTGCGAGTGCCTTGATACAAAATGGCGTTTCTCGTGTGGTGATTGCCAATCTTGACCCAAATCCCAAAGTAGCAGGCAAAGGCGTGGCAATGCTGATGGATGCAGGGATTATTGTATCGGTGGGCGTGTGTGAAACAGATGCCAAAGAGCTAAACAAAGGCTTTTTAAAGGCGATGGCGGTGGGAATGCCCTTTGTACGGCTAAAACTTGGCACAAGCCTAGATGGGCGTGTGGCGATGGCAAGTGGCGAGTCCAAATGGATTACAGGCGAGACTTCACGAGCCGATGTTCAGCGTTTGCGTGCGATGAGTGGGGCGATTGTTACAGGTTCTGGTACGATTTTGGCGGATAATCCAAGTCTGAATGTACGCACAGATATCGATGGTACACCGCCCACCCAAATCCCACCGCCCAAAATCGTGGTGGTGGACAGAAGTGGCAAACTGCACGCC